>JALYKJ010000163.1 GCA_030774845.1 Verrucomicrobiota bacterium | reverse complement strand
CCGCGAGTTTTAAGCCGGAAAGAAGATTCGCTCCAAGCCGCTGAAAATGCTGGCGCACAATGCGACGTATCTCTGGTGACGACTTCTCCTCTCCAAAAGCGATGTCGATGTTCCGGAAAGCCAGCTGTCGATATTTCGGAAGCAGCAGCCACCCGCAGAAACCAAGCGCCCTTCCCATTGCGTACAGAAGATACAATGGGAAAAAACTGATCAGGGCGAAGCCGGCGCGGTAAACGAGGTAAACCAGATAGTCGAGCATGCGATATCAAGCGAATGCGCCGGGAAGCTGCATTGCAGCGTAAATTTGCCTGCGCGCGGCTGCAATGAATATAATGTGGCGGTCAGCGCAGAGCTTCGTTAGGCATATAGGCAGGCTCTGCCAAACAACCATGAACAAGAAAGATTTGTGGGTCGGCCTCAGTGAGCGCGCAAGAAAAGGGCTCACGCCGCGCAACTACAAAAGCGGCACTCTCGCCCAACGAATTGCTGAATCAGGTGTGGATGCGGGCGAACTAGCCACGGGTCGCGGCAAAACAGAGTTGAAGAAAGTTTGGATTCCAGGTGTTGAAATTTTTTCCAGAGAAATTCATCCGCAGCGGCATCGCGGCAGTTTTGGCGAGTTAGCACGCGAAGCGCGGGGAGTCCTCGGCAAAATCAAGCTTTGGCCAAAGCAATGGTCAGCCGCGCGGATGTTCGCCAACAGCGCCAAAGGATTTCATATCCATCCGCCGAGCATTCCGGGGGATACAAAGGCGGAAAAATGGTTGCGGCGTTTGTTTGTCGCTCAACCGCAAAACTATTCGCTGCGCCCGTACGACCGCGAGCAATGGGACATCATGTTTTTTCTCCAGGGCCGGGCGCAGATTTTCCTGCGTGACGCGCGCGCCGGTCTTCCCCCGTGCAGCATGCGTTTTTTTGTCGATGGGGACAATCATCGCAGCCGGAACAACGTCGGCCTCGTGATTCCTCCGGGCGTGGCGCACGCAATTCGAGCCGAAGGTTCGGAAGATGTGATCATGGTTTACGGCACCAGCACAACGTTTCAACCCGAATTCGAAGGCCGCATCGCCAGCGAAATTGAAACCGCGGAGCTGCCGGAATCCTGGCGAAAATTTCTTTCTTTGTAGCGGCGCTCTGTGAGCGTCGGACAAATTAATGCGACGGTCGTAGAGCGCCGCTACAGTTTAGCTCAATGAAGCGGCGATTTAATCCGGCTGAGCTTGAGATGATGGATCGGCCGCAGCCGGTTTCAGCCGAACTGGAAACCGATCTTGAAAATATCCGGGAGCTCAATAGCTGGTTCGGCAGTTACGCGCTGATCTCGATGTTTTTCACCCGTTGGATCGAACCGGGCGCGCGCCTGCGCATTGTCGATCTTGCCACTGGATCAGGCGATATTCCGCGATTGATCGCGGAGTACGGACGCAAGGTCGGCGCCGAGTTGCGCATCGATGGGGTGGATCAACAATCCGCAACTCTCGAGATCGCGAAAAGGCTCAGTGTCCGTTATTCGGAAATTACTTTTGTTGAAAGCGACGTTCTAGAGTGGCAACCAACGGACCCCTACGACATCGCCTTCTGCACGCTGGCGCTCCATCATTTTAGCGAAGACGATGCAGTGCGGCTGCTACAACACTGCCGCAAACTGTCCCGCAAATTTGTATTGGTGTCTGATCTGCGCCGCAGTTGGATTGCCGCAATCGGCGTCCACCTTCTCACCGCGACTCTGTTTTGCGAGCCAATGACTAGATACGATGCTCGGCTTTCGATCGGGCGCGCGTTTTCCTTTTCCGAAATGAATCAATTGGCGCGACGAGCGGGCTGGGCAAATTTCGGTCACAAAACTTTTCCGTTTGCTCGCCAGGCGATCTGGTTGAAGCCGAGCAAGAGTTAACGCGCGATGAAGATTGTGACGACAATTGCCCAAGGACAGAATCACGCGAAGAAAGGACTGCGCGTACTGGTGCCGACAATGGGGGCGTTGCACGAGGCGCATGGTGAGTTGATTCGAGTTGCGCGCGAGAAGGCGGGCAGAAATGGCGAAGTAGTCGTCAGCATTTTCGTAAACCCACTCCAGTTTGAGCCGGGAAGCGATTACGAACGATATCCGCGGCCGGAAAAGGAGGATAACGATTTCTGCCGAAGAGCGGGTGTCGATCTTTTGTTCCGGCCGACGCTCGACGAAATGTATTCGAACGAGCGCTCGACGTTCGTAGAGGAAAATTCGCTGTCGAACGTGCTTGAGGGCAAATCGCGGTCGGGGCATTTCAGAGGCGTTTGTACCGTCGTCGCGAAGCTCTTCAATATTTTGCAACCGGACGCGGCGGTGTTTGGAGAGAAAGATTTCCAGCAACTCGCCATCATTCGCCGGATGCTGCGCGATTTGAATTACAAGATCGACATCGTGGCGGTGCCGACGGTGCGCGAAGAGGACGGCCTCGCTTGCAGCTCGCGCAACGCGTACTTGAACGTGGAGGAGCGGAAGCAGGCGGCGGTTTTGCGCAAAGCTTTGCTCGCCGCGAAAGATTCCGGAAAAAGATCCTCGAAAGAGATTGTCGATCTTGCACGAAAGATGATCGACGCCGCGCCACTTGCACGGATCGATTATGTCGATCTTGTCAATGCTGAAACTTTGCAGCCGATCGAATTCGTTAAGCCAAATTCGCTCCTCGCTCTTGCGGTTTACTTCGGCAAAACCCGTTTGATCGACAATATTCTATTGGGATGAAGGAATACGATTTCGTCGTGATCGGGAGCGGCATCGCCGGGCTGAGCTTTGCGTTGAAAGCGGCCAAGCGCGGTTCGGTGGCGGTCATCACCAAACGCAAAGGACCGGACACGAACACGGCCTGGGCGCAGGGTGGAATCGCTTGTGTGACGAGCGACGAAGATTCGTTCGAGCTTCATGTTCGCGACACGCTCGAAGCGGGCGCGGGATTATGCGACGAAAACGTGGTCCGGACGATTGTGACCGAAGCTCCGGCGCGGATTCAGGACTTGGTCGAGCTTGGCGTGCAGTTTGACGAACGTGAAGTTTCCGGTCATCGGGAATTCGATCTTGGACGCGAAGGCGGTCACTCCAAGCGGCGAGTTCTCCATGTGCAAGATGTGACCGGGAAAGAAATCGAGAACGCTTTGCTGCGCGAACTCGGCCGGTTCCGCAGTGGCGGGATCGATCTTTTGGAAAATCACATGGCGGTCGATTTGATTACGGCGGCCAAGATCGGCTACGCGGCCGAAGATCGTTGTCTCGGCATCTACATCCTCGACGAAAACACCGGCAAGGTGGAGACAATCCGTTCGGATAGGATCGTGCTCGCGACCGGCGGCTGCGGCAAAGTTTATCTCTACACAACGAATCCGGACATCGCCACCGGTGACGGCGTGGCGATGGCCTGGCGCGCCGGCGTGACGGTCGCGAACATGGAGTTTGTTCAATTTCATCCGACCTGTTTGTTTAATCCCAAGGCGAAATCGTTTTTAATTTCTGAAGCGGTACGAGGCGAGGGCGGCATCTTGCGGAACAATCGCGGCGAAGACTTTATGAAACGCTACGATCCGCGTGGTTCGCTCGCGCCGCGGGACATCGTTGCGCGCGCGATTGACGCCGAGATCAAACGTTCCGGCGCGCAATGCGTTTTTCTCGATATCACCGACAAGCCGGTGGAATTTTTGCGCGAGCGGTTCCCCAATATTTACGAAACCTGTCTGCGTTTTGGGATCGACATGACTAAGCAACCGATTCCCGTGGTGCCGGCAGCGCATTATCAATGCGGGGGAATCAAAACCGATGTGAACGGCGCGACGAGTCTGCCCGGTTTGTACGCGATTGGCGAAGTTGGTTGCACCGGCTTGCACGGCGCAAATCGTTTGGCGAGTAATTCCCTGCTTGAGGGTTTGGTCGTGGCGTACCGCGCGTGTGAAGCGATGATGCGGGAACGCCGTCCATCGCGTGCGACGCTCTCAATCTCACTGCCGGAATGGCAATCGGGCGATGTGCAAGACGTCGATGAATTAGTCGTAATCTATCATAATTGGGACGAAATCCGGCGGTTGATGTGGGATTATGTCGGTATTGTGCGGACGGACAAGCGGCTGCAGCGCGCGAGCGCACGCCTGCGCAATCTCCAGCGTGAGATCCGTGAATTTTATTGGAACTTCAAAGTCTCGGTGGACCTTCTGGAACTGCGCAATCTGGCCACGGTGGCGGCGTTGATCGTTGATTCGGCATTGAGTCGCAAAGAAAGCCGCGGTTTGCACTACACCCTGAATTATCCGCAGACGGAAGATCGACAATTCCGGCACGACACACTGCTGAGCCGCGGCTAAGGATGGAACGGATAGTGCTTTACGAATTGTAACCGCCAGCGGCGCTGGTTTTTCCATTATGAAAAAGCCTTGCGTGAGGCGGGAAAATCGGATACAAACAGGCCACCCTTTGGCCATGAGACGAACTTTTGCCCTCTTACTCTTGACCAGCGCCATTGGTGCACTGCAAGCGGAGGAGCAATCGAGTTCGCCTTACGCAACCGCGGGCGACTTCGCCAAGTACGCGATGAAGCTGCGCGAGCAAGCCCTGCTCAAAGTCGAACCGCAGGTGTTTGTGCCGACCAGCTCCCGTCCGGCCGTCCAACGTTTCCCTTGGAAAACGAACATCGTCACAACGGTCTTCTGGGTAGGCGAGCAGGCTGGTGGAAACAATCCGGTGCCAAACTTCCGCAGTTCCTGGGATTTAAACTGGCAATCGAATTACGGCGGATTCGATAACCCCGAGACGTCAGCGCGGCGAAATTACATCCCGGTTTCCTTCGTTCCTCATCAGAATCCATTTTATTGCGCGCTGCCGTACAACGACGTAACGCACGGCCAATTTAAACCGGAAGCGCCGCTGGTTGTTCCGTGGTTCAAGCAGGCCTACATGGGGCAGGGGCAATCGGTTTGCTGGCATCACTGGATCGCGATCCGCAAAGGCAATCGCACCTGCTACGCGCAATGGGAAGATTGCGGTCCATTTCGCACTGATCATTTCCAATATGTTTTTGGTAACGAGCGTCCGAAGCCGAATCTGAATCACGGCGCCGGCTTGGATGTTTCACCCGCGGTGCGCGATTACCTCGGGCTGCAACCTACCGATGTGACGGATTGGCAATTCGTAAACACCCAGGACGTGCCGCCGGGACCGTGGCGCAGCTACGGCGAGAACAATCACTTCGTCATTGCGCGTCGCCAGGCCGAACAGCGCTTGGTGCAACAAGGCGGTAATAGCGGCAACGCCAAGAAGTGATCGCGGCGGCCCGGACGCTTTCTCAGCCGAGACGGGGTTTCAATTCGGCAAGCTTCGTTTCCAATTCATCTGCGCGTTCCGACCACGGTTCGTAGTGGTGACGCCGCGTCCGGCAAATCTCGCTCAGGCTCTGGAATTTTTTTGTCATTTCCTCGCAAAAGGCATCAATTGCTTTGGCGAATTGTTTCTCGAGGCTTTGCGAAAATTCTGTGCGTTTTGGAGACAATTGCCGTTCGTAGTCGCGCAGGACTTTTCGACGATGATTGAAGGCTAAAAGAAACGTCACGATCGCGCTAATTCCCGCGACGATGAGCGCTGCAGTGGCCAGCGTCGCGCTTTGCGTTTTGGCGAAAACTGCCACTGTTCCGGCAACTAAGATTACGGCGACGACAAGCCGCAGCGAAATCGAAGTCTGCAAATAAGATCGGGCGAGTCGTTCCGCGAGCGTTTTGCCCGCGAGAATGTCGATGAAGGCCGCTTGAATGGATTCAGAAAGTTCCCGTCGTTGGCCGGCGAAATCCGGTGCGCTTTGCCGTGCTTGCTCTTGCAGATCGGCGGACAATTGATTTTCCAGAAGATCTTGCATCTGCGGCCAGAGCCCCCGCAAATCTATTTCCAATTCGCTCACTGCCTTTTGCATCTGCGGTTGCAGCAATTGTCGAAGTTTTGCCTCGATCTTCCCGTGCAACTCCTGGTGCCCAATGCTACGCCGCCAGATCAGCTGAAAGCTACGCCGCCAAGTCAACTCCTGACGAAGCAGCGTCATTCTTTCTTTCGTCGTCTCGTCATACGCGTTTTCCACTTCGCGGACGAGAGCCGTCACTTGCCGGAGCATTTGCTCGCGACGCGTCTGGAGTAATGCATCGAGTCGATCGAGCACCGCCGTGTCGGTCGAAATTTTGTCCAAAAATCCGCGAATTTCCCGATTCAGATCTTCCAGAGCGACCCGCGCAGCCTGAAAGGTGGAGCGCAGCTTTAACATTCGCGTGCTCGATTCGGTCACGATGAAGTTGATTTGTTCTTCCAGCGGCGCGAACGCGCTCTCTTCCCAAAGTTTCTCCTTGTCCAAGCCACTTGTCCGCGCGAGCAAAGCTTTGCGTGCTGACACAGCAAAGATCGGCGGGACGAAGCCGAGCCGGCGCATCGCGGTGTCCTGGAGATGGCGGTGAATGACATCGATTTCCGTTGGCTCGCGCAAATCGATTTGCTGGAGCACGAAGATCACGTTCTTGAGCCAGGTCCGCTGCAGGAAGTCCAAAAATTCCCAGTTCGATTGAGTCCAGGGGTTGGCCACCGAGAAAACGAACAGAACGATGTCAGCACGCGGCATAAAATCTTCCGCCACCATTTGGTGTTCCTTTACCATCGTGTTGGTGCCGGGCGTATCGACGACGTTAAAATCGCGCAGGAACAGAATCGGGAGATAGCGCTCGGTCAGTTTCGATGAAACCTCAGTCGATTTCACTTCCGATCCGTAACGAAAGATGTAAACGCGGTCGGTCGCGGGCAGGACGTCGACTTTGGCGAACTCATTTCCGAAAAGAGCATTCAGCAGCGAAGACTTTCCGGATTTCACTTCGCCGACGACGACAAAGAGCAATGGCTCGCTAATATCGCGCAGAAGCGCCTCCAGCGTGCCGAGCTCTTCAGCCGGCCGCTGCATCTCCGAGCCGAGCCTGATTAATCCGGCGAGTCCGCTTTCGAGCCCGCCCTTGAGCTGCAAATATCGGTCGGCGATCATGCCGGTAAAATCAGTTGTGTGGCGTGGGGGAGCGAGATGTCGATGTTGCGGCGCTCGATTTCGGCGATGGCGAAGGTTTTGGCGGAATTGGTGTTTCCATCGCAATCAATTCAGAAACGGTCACGAACTTGAAACTTTTCGCTTCAAGTTGGCTCAGCACGCATGGCATCGCCTCGATCGTGCCCGGATGAATGTCGTGCGCCAAAACGATGGACCCGGCGCGCGTATTTTTGACGATGCGATTACAGACGACATTCGGTCCGGGCCTTCTCCAATCCAGCGGATCGACATCCCAAAGCACGATTTTGTAACCAAACTCCTGGTTGATCCATTTTTTTTGACGGGCCGTGATCGAGCCATAAGGCGGCCGCAACAAAGTCGGACGATTATCGATTGCGCTCCGAATTGCGTCCTCAGTTTTGCGCAGCTGCCCACGAACTCCGTCGTCCGACATCTTAGCGAGGTTCGGGTGCGACCAGCTGTGATTCGCGATTTCATGTCCTTCGCGGACCTCCCGCGCCACGATTTCAGGATGCTCGACCACGTTTTCACCGATCAGGAAAAATGTGGCTTTGATATGATGGGCTGCGAGCAAATCCAGTAGCTTGGGCGTCAGTTTCGCGCTTGGGCCGTCATCAAATGTCAGTGCGATGTAAGGGCCGTCGACATGGACCCAATCGAAAGTGATCCCTGGCTCGGCCGTCGCCGAAGGCTTTGGTTTTTCGGCGGTTTGCGATGCGACTGCGTCATCGGCACGCAGGGCGGCAATTCCGATGGAACTAAGGAGATAAAAAAGAAGAAAACGAAAGATGAGCATGAATTTTTACAGTTGCGCCAAACTTTTCGCTGTATCTAGCAGAGGCCGAATGTAACGCAAGAACCTGCGGCTCGATTACATGTCGGTGTCGATCTTGTGTAGGGAAAAACTGATTCTCATTTTTTCGGAGAACAACGCCATTCCTTGGCAGCCATCCTGCTCCGGCATTCTTCAGGAACCGGGCATGCTCGTGCGTGACCTGGTCGCTGTGGGTTTTGGGAACTTCGTAATTTCAGAAATGAGAATACTGCTCGTTGAAGATCATCTGGAAGGTCGCCGGACTTTGCTGCGGTTGATCGAACGACGCGGCCACGAAGTTGTCGCTGTCGGTACTGCCGAAGAAGCCGAAGCTGAATTGGCCAAGCAATCGTTCCCATTTTTGATTTTGGATTGGATGTTGCCCGGCAAAAGCGGAGTCGAGCTGTGCCGGGAATTGCGTGCTGCGCCGAATGGCGATGAATTTTTCATTCTTCTGGTCACGGCGCGCGACGACACGCAGGACTTGGAACGGGCGCTTGAAGCCGGAGCAAATGATTACCTGACCAAGCCGCTCGACCCGGCGCGATTGAATGTCCGGCTCTCGGTAGCTGAGCGGCGCATCCGTGCGCTAATCGAGCGCAATCAGGCGCGGGCAGAATTGCAGGAGACGGTCGGAAAGATGACCGACATTCTGGAAAAAACGAGTGACGGATTCTTCGCCGTGGACCGGGATTGGAAATTCACGTTTGTTAATCGGCAGGCGGAAAAACTGCTCGACCGGCGTCGCCAAGGTCTGATCGGCAAGGATTTCTGGAAGGAGTTTCCAGAGTTCACGCGAGACGCCTTTGAAGAGAATTATCGGCGGGCCATGTCCGAACAAGTGGCCGTCGAATTCGAAGCGACTGACACGAGCGGTAAAGTCTGGTTTGAGCTGCTTGCCTATCCCAGTGGAGGGGGTATCTCGGTTTTCTTGAGAGATGTGACCGATCGCAAGCGTGTTGAAGAAGAGCGGTCGACCACGAGCAAATTGGAATCGCTCGGGACACTCGCTGGAGGAATCGCCCATGATCTGAATAACATCCTGACTGTTATTTCCGGTAACATCGGGCTGGCCCAAATCGAAGCCCCGGGCAATTCTGCAAGTCTGCTCTCGTTCCTGTCCCGGGCAGGCGAGGCCGCGCAACACGCCGCGCGGCTTTCGAATCAATTGCTGACGTTCTCGAAAGGCGGCGCGCCGCTGAAGCGGGTCGCGTCGATATCCGATCTGGTTACGCAGGCGGCCGAATTTTCGCTTCATGGATCCAATCTGCGCGCGGAGCTGGACGTTCCACCTGATCTTTGGAGATCGGCTGTCGATCCGGCGCAGATCGAGCAAGTGATCAATGCGCTGATCATCAATGCACGCGAAGCCATGCCGGAAGGCGGGACCGTCCGGGTCTCGGCAAGCAACATCGAGATTGATGCAAATTCTGGGCTTCCGATTCGGGCCGGTCGCTATGTCAAAGTGCAAGTCGCAGATAACGGCAGCGGCATCGACGCGAGATCCGTGACCAAGATTTTCGATCCTTACTTTACAACGAAGCCATCGGCGAGCGGACTCGGCTTATCGATCAGTTATTCTGTCGTGAAAAAGCATGGGGGCTTCCTGCAGCTGGAAAACACTTCACCGGAGGGATCGACATTTGCGTTTTATTTGCCCGGCACCGATGCCGAACCGCAGATGTCTCAGCCGGCGCTGGCCAATGAGATTTTCAGTTTCGATCACCAGCGGGTTCTGGTGATGGACGATGAAGCGGCCATTCGCGATTTGACTTCGGAACTGCTTGGGACTCTTGGCTACGAAGTGACGGCGGTGCCGGACGGGGCGGAAGCGCTAAAAAGGTATGAAGACGCGATGCGAGCCGGGGAAAATTTTCAAGCTGTAATCTTAGACGCCACGATTCGCGGCGGAATGGGCGGCGTAGCGACGATTGAGCGACTCCGTGATCTCGACCCTCACGTGACGGCGATTATTTGCAGCGGTTACTCGGACGAAGCGGCGCTGGCGGAATTTCTGACCTACGGTTTTCGGGCCGCGCTCCCGAAACCGTTTACCCGCCACGAGTTGGCCCATGTCCTCCAGCGCGCATTCGAAGCGGCCCGAGCGGGGTAAATGAAGAGCGCCGAAACAACCGACGCTGAAAGGCTCAGCCTTTTCGGACTTTGTCCAATTCGGCCAGGAAGGCGGCGATTCCGCCGATGTACAAGCCGTCGTAGCGCCAAACGGTTTTGCCTTCGCCGTTTAGCACCACAAGAGTCGGGAAACCTACGACTTCGTATCGCGCCGCCAATTCTGCGTTCTGTTTTCTTGTCTCAACGCTCTGCGCTTTGCGGCGCGGAAAATCAATCTCCACTAGAACGAGATTCTTGTTGGCGTAATCCTTAAATTGCGGCTGGGAGAGGATCGCTTTGTCGAGCTGGAAACAAAACCCGCACCAGTCCGAACCAGTAAAATCCAGGAGCAAAAGTTTGTGGCTCGTTTTGGCTTCCTCCTGGGCTTTGTTGTAATCCGTCGTCCACGCCGATTCGGCGCGCGCACACGCGGGAGACAACAATCCAAACGCGAGCAGAACGATAAGTAGCAGGTTTTTCACGCGCAAAGTTCGATCAATGCAGGCTGTGGTGCAAGTATCCACAGCTGCAACCGCAAGCCCTCCCGATGCGGGCTGCCCTGCTCAGTTACTACTTCGGCCCCGCGCCATCACGCGGGAATTAAACTCAATTCGCGGCCTAACGAATGTGTCCCGAGACGAGCTTTGTCATCTCGAACATGCTGACTTGGCTCTTGCCGTTAAAAACCGGTCGGAGCGCATCGTCGGCGTTGATTTGAGTTCTCTTTGTCTTGTCCTGTAGACCGTTCTTCTTGATGTAGTCCCAGAGCTTCTTGGTCATCTCGGAACGCGGCAACGGCTTTGAACCGACAACAGCGGCGAGCTTGTCGTCGGGTTGGACTGGTCTCATGAAGGCGGGATTGGGCTTGCGTTTTGAAGGAGTTTTGGTTTTCGGCATACAGGCTGATTAATGCTTCGTTTGCGGCAGAGCAACACTAATTTTCGGGCTAAGAAAATTTTTCTTGCTAATTTGACCGGCGCACGACAAGCGCGGCGACATCGTCTCGTGGCAATTCGGCGGCATCCGGCGCTGCTGCTTTTAACATCAATTCCAGTAAAGCCTCGGCGCTTGCAGCAAAAGGATTGATCATTCCCGCAAGCTGCGTTGGCGTTGATCGCGGCCGGCCATTCTTCGCTGCACCAAACAATCCGTCCGTGTAGAGCGTGAACGCGTCGCCCGGATTCAATTCAAGAGTGGTTTCGGCGAATTGTGATTGCTCCACCAGTCCTAACGGCGGAGCGGATGACGCAATCGCTTCCGTGCCGCGACCGAAGCGTGTGACGAGCAATGGCGGATGACCCGCACCGACCACGCTCGCGTGTCCGTTTTTTGCATCCAACGCCACGCACATTGCGCTCATGAAAGAGCGGCCGCCAAAAATTCCGCGTAAATCATTATTTACCGCTTCCATGATCGCGGCCGGCTGTTCGTGCTCCGCGTGGCCGTGATGAAATAAAAGCTTCGCCAGAGTGGTCAGTAAAGCGGCGGATGCGCCGTGACCAGTTGCATCCGCAATCCAGAACAACCAACGGTCGTTTCGAATAGGCAGCCAGCCGTAAATATCGCCGCCGACTTCGATCACTGGACGATAACAAGCCGCGATTTCCCATCCGGGAAGCGTCGGAGGTTTTTGTGGAATCAGCGATTGCTGAGTCAGCCGCGCCGCTGCCAGGTCGCGCTCGAGGTTTCGGCGCCATGCTTCCAGCTCCTGATTTTGCTGCTGCAATTGGACACGCAGCGAATGGAGGCGGAGTTGTGTCTCGATCCGCGCGCGCAACACTTCGGCGTTGATTGGCTTGATCACGAAATCGTCCGCTCCGGCCTTGAGACCTGTCACTTCGCTTTCCCCGTATCCAGTTAACATGATCACCGGGATTTGTGCGATGGCCGGGTTCGGATCGGCACGCAACTGTCTCAACGCCTCAGCGCCATCGATTCCTGGCATTTTGAAATCGAGTAACATTAGGGCGGGTGGATCTTGATGCACTCGATTCAACGCGTCGGTCGCGTCGTCCGTCTCGCGACAGAAATAACCAGCGGCCAAGAGCATTCGCGCCAGCAACTTTCGACTGGCCGCATCATCGTCGACAATCAGGATTTGTGGACCGGCCTCCATTGCTGCAACAGGTTCGGAAATCGCCGCCGGATTGGCTCTTACAAAATTAATTGCGCTTTTGAGGGCACTGGCATTGAAATAGAACCAGTGTAGACTTCGTCCAAGAAAATTATGAAATTGTGGCTCTCACTGGCGCTGCTTACCGCATTTCTTGTCTCGGCTTGCACCGATGACGAGACACGGCCTGCCCGCGCGCGGCATACCCCGGCGCGGTATCCCGCCGAAACGGGTGCAGAAAACCAGCCGACACAGCAGCCGTTTAATCCAAACGCGCCGCCGGAAAACGCCGAAGCAAGCGCGCAACCGCCAGCACCGCCGCCGACAGCGGCCGCGCCGACAAAACCAGCCAAGGGCGATTATCCCTACGGCACGCCTGTCCCGGGCAAGCCTGGTTTTGTGAAAAGCCCATATGCTCCTGATCAAGGACTCGTCGACGTGCGCGGTTTCCCGCCGGGCACGGAGGTGAAGGACCCTTTCACGAATAAAATCTTTCTTGTTCCGTAACGGCAGTTGCGGCCGATGCTGAATGCCAGATACTGAATACAGCATCGCTTTTCTTTGATTTGTTTATGGAGCTGCGCGTAAGACGAGCGCCTCGGATCGAGGCGGAAATCACTGTCCCGGGCGACAAAAGTATTTCGCATCGCGCGGCCATTATCGCCGCGCTCTCCAATGGCGTCTGCACCTTGCGGGGCTTTCTCCCGAGCGACGACTGCATGCACACCGTCAATGCATTGCGGGCGCTCGGAATCCAGATTGAACAACCGGGACCCGATGTCCTGGTCGTTCACGGAAAGAAACGCGTCCTGACGCCACCAAAAGACGAGCTCGATTGCGGTGGTTCGGGCACAACCATGCGCTTGCTGGCGGGTTTGCTCGCCGGCCAAACCTTTGAAACGCGATTAGTTGGAAGTCCATCGCTTACCCGCCGCCCGATGGATCGCATCATCGAGCCGTTGCGAAAAATGGGCGCGGACATTGTCGCCGAAGGTCCGGAGCAAACGCCGCCGCTGCGCATCCGCGGCGGATCTTTGCATGGAATTCATTATCGTTCCCCAATCGCCAGCGCTCAGGTCAAGAGCGCCATTCTTCTCGCCGGACTTTTCGCCAAAGGAAAAACGACTGTGGACGAACCGCTGGCCAGCCGCAATCACACCGAGCTGATGTTCAATTACTTTCTCATCCGCACGGCCAAAAGCGAAGATACCATCAGCGTTTTCGGCGATCAGGTGCCGGAGTCGCGTGATTTCACCATTCCGGGCGACATTTCTTCGGCGGCCTTTTGGTTGGTCGCGGCGGCGGCGCAATCGGGCGGC
>JALYKJ010000162.1 GCA_030774845.1 Verrucomicrobiota bacterium | reverse complement strand
CCACCAACGCGCACGGTGTCGGCAAGTTAATCAAACAGTCAGGCGGTCGAGGTCAGTACGGACATGTTGAAGTAGATTTACGGCCAGGCGAGCGCGGCAAAGGATTGGTCGTCGAGAACAAGATCGTCGGCGGCATTATTCCGCGCGAATACATTCCGGCGGTCAAGAAAGGCATCGAAGAAGCAGTGCTCGATGGTGTTCTCGGCGGTTATCCAGTGGTCGATGTTGAGGCGGACATTGTTTTCGGAAGTTTCCACGAAGTCGATTCGAGCGAGCTCGCGTTCAAGATGGCGTCGATCTTCGCAATGAAAGACGGCTTCCGAGCGGGCAAACCGATTCTGCTCGAGCCGATCATGAAAGTGGAAAACATCACTCCGGAAGAATATCAGGGCGACATTATCGGCGACTTAAACCGGCGTCGCGGGCAGGTAAACAGCATCGAGTCACGTGGAAACCTGACCATCGTTCACGCTGAAGTTCCCTTGGCAGAGCTCTTCGGCTATGCCACGGCCATTCGCTCGCTCTCAAAAGGCCGGTCGAGTTACTCGATGGAGCCGTCGCATTTCCAAGCGGTGCCGCAGAACTTGGTCGCGGCAATCCTCGATCAAAAGGAGGACAAATGACCAACGGCCAGCGCATTCGCATTCGCTTGAAGGCGTTCGATCATCGCATGCTCGACCAGTCGGCCGTCGAGATCGTTGAGACAGCGAAGCGCACTGGCGCCCGCGTGGCCGGACCGATTCCCCTGCCGACGTTGATCGAGAAGTTCACCGTGAACCGTTCGCCGCACGTGGACAAGAAATCGATGGAACAATTTGAAATCCGCACGCACAAACGGTTGCTCGACATTATCGAGCCGACCGCCAAGACGGTGGATGAGTTGAAGAAACTGAATTTGCCTGCGGGCGTCGATATTACGATTAAGATTTAACTGCTTGAGAATTTTGCCACGCCGCCAACATGAGCATCGGGTTACTAGGACAGAAAATCGGCATGACCAGCGTCTACGACGCCAACGGTCGGCTGCATCCTGTGACCGTGATCGCGGCGGGCGATAATGTTCTTTTGCGTCGCCTGACGAACGACAACGACGGCTATTCGGCCGTGCAAGTTGGGTTTGGTTCGCAAAAGGAATCGCGCGTGAGCAAAGCCGAGCTCGGCGTCTTCAAAAGCGCCAACTCGGAACCGAAGCGATTGGTCCGTGAATTTCGCCTAACAAGTGATCTGGCCGAGGTCGAAGTGAATCTCACCGTCACCCAATTTCAGCCGGGCGATTTTGTCGACGTGATTGGTCGCTCCAAAGGCAAGGGCTTCCAAGGCGTGATGAAGAAGCACAACTTCGATGGGCAAGGCGCGGCCCACGGCTCGAAAACGCACCGGCGCAACGGCGCGGTCGGCAATCGTTCAACGCCAGGTCGGATTTGGAAAAACATGGGCATGCCTGGCCATCTCGGCGACGAGCGCGTGACCGTGCAAAACCTGCAGGTGATGCAGGTGCGCGAAGCCGAGAAAATAATTTTGATCAGCGGCGCGGTGCCGGGTTGCAATGGCAGTTACGTTGTCGTGAGGCCGGCGATTAAGAATCCTGCAGCGCAAATAAGGCTGCATCAGGTGCACGCGAAACAAGATAAGGCCGCAGCGAAGAAGCACGAAGCTGAAAAGAAAGCGGAAGAGAAGAAGCCTGAAGCCGGCAAGAAGCCCGAAGCCGAAAAAAAGCCTGAGGCGGCAGAGAAGAAATGAGCGCAAAAGTTTTAACCAAGGCCGCCGCGAAAGAAGCGAAGATCGACATCATCGAGGATGGCCGTGGTTCGCAGGCCGTTCATGACGTCGTCGTCGCCATGCGCGCGGCGCGAAGATCTGGTTCGGCCAACACCAAAACCAAAGCGGAAGTCGATATGTCCGGCGCGAAACCGTGGCGGCAAAAAGGAACGGGACGCGCGCGGGCCGGTTACGTTTCCTCGCCAATCTGGCGGGGCGGCGGTGTCGTTTTTGGACCGAAGCCGCGGGATTATTCCAAAAAGGTTTCCAAATCAGTCCGGCGTCTCGCGTTGCAGAAAGCGCTGAGCGAACGGATCAAAGCTGGCGACGTTCTTACGATCGACAAATTTGCGGTTTCCGAAATTAAAACGAAGGCGTTTGTCGATCTTGTGCGGAAACAAACCGACGCGACGAAAGTTCTAATCATTTCCGATTCTTTCGATGACAAGACCCATAAGTCCGGCCGAAACGTAAAGCCGGTGAAGCTCGCCACTGCGGCGGACGTGAACACGGAACAATTGCTCGCGTTCCAGAAAATTTTGGTGACGCCCAAGGCACTCGAAAAATTGGCGGAGAGAATGCATCCGCCTTCGCCAGAGGCTACGGCGCGATAAAATGAACGAGCCGCACGAAATTATTGAAACCGCGTCGCTGACCGAGAAATCGACGCTGCTGAGCGAGAAACAAAATAAATACGTTTTTCGAGTCAGCCCGCGCGCGAACAAGATTCAGATCAGGCAGGCGGTCGAGCGTTTGTTCCAAAAGAAAGTCGTCAATGTGAACACGTGCAATTACGCCGGGAAAGAAAAGCGCGTTCGTGGACCGCTCGGCCGGCGCGCACATTGGAAAAAAGCAATCGTGACTCTCGCCGAAGGCGAGAAGATCGAGCTGGTGTAAATTTATGGCGCTTAAAAATTATCGCCCGCTCACGCCGATTCAGCGTTTCAAGCAGACGCCTGCTTTCGATGAGATTACGAAATGGCGGCCGACCCGCAGTTTGATTGAGCCGAAGAAAAAATCCGGTGGCCGGAACAATTACGGTCGGCTCACGTCGCGCCACATTGGCGGCGGTCATAAGCAAAATTATCGCAAAGTCGATTTCAGGCGCCGCAAGCACGGCGTCGCGGCCGAAGTGATGGGGATTGAATACGATCCGAACCGCTCGGCCCGGATTGCTCTTATTAAGTACAGCGATGGCGAGCTGAGCTACATCCTGGCGCCGAGTGGTCTGCAGGTCGGCGCCAAAGTTGTCGCCGGTAACGATGTTGCGCCCGATCTCGGCAATTCATTGCCGCTCCGGGCGATCCCGCTTGGGACAAATATCCACAACATCGAGTTGAGTCCCGGCCGCGGCGGTCAGGTTGCACGCAGCGCAGGTCAGCAAGCGATCTTAAACAACCTCGAAGGCGGTTACGCGCTCGTGAAAATGCCGTCGGGCGAAGTGCGTCGGATTCACGAGAACTGTTTCGCCACGATCGGCCAGGTTGGCAACGTCGATCACATGAACGTGGCCAGCGGCAAAGCAGGACGCACGCGCTGGCGCGGACGCCGACCGCACGTGCGCGGCATGGCGATGAACCCGATCGACCACCCGATGGGCGGCGGTCAGGGTAAATCGAAAGGTGGCGGCGGACGTCATCATCCGGTCAGTCCGTGGGGACAACTTGCCAAAGGATTTAAAACGCGGAGCAAACGCAAACCGAGCGACCGCTTCATTTTGGAGCGCAAGCGCGGGAAGAAGAAAGTTTGATTTTTATGGGAAGATCACTAAAGAAAGGACCCTTCGTCGAATCGCATCTTCTGGAGAAGATCGACAAGATGAACGCCTCGGGCTCGAAGAAGGCGATCAAGACCTGGTCGCGGCGCTCGATGGTAACGCCGGATTTTGTCGGCCACACGTTCCTGGTGCACAACGGAAAGATATTTAATTCCGTTTTCATCACCGAGAACATGGTCGGTCATAAACTCGGCGAGTTTTCGCTGACGCGAATCTTTAAGAAACACGGTTCGCACACGGCGAAGGTCACGAAATAATTTGAGAATGTTTTTGGCAGTGTTGGGCTGCGTGACGCTGGCTCGAGGGGTGGCGGCAGAGGGAAATAGTTCTTTGTCAGAATCTAAAATTGAAAACGCGGAGCAAAAGATCACCGCGGAATCGCTGCTGGCGCAGAATGAAGATCTGCGCAAGCAATTGTCGATCCAACAGGAGTCGCTCAAGACATTGACGGCGAGCCTGGCGGAATCGAACTCCGAAGCAGAAGTGTTTCGCCGCAAGTATTCCGATTTGGAATTGCGGATGGAAGCACTCGGACTTGCGTCAGCGAGCAAAGATCGCGCGAAGCTGGAGCAACGATTGCTCGCAGCGGTAAGCGACCTTCGCTTGACGCAGAAAGAGCGCGATGAATTTCGCGATCAGCTGCTCGGTTTGAACGAAGCGCTCTTGCGATATTTGCAAACATCGCAAGGTGGCGACGCGCAGGCGCGAATGGATGTGGAAACGCAACTGCGCCGAACGAACGAGCTGGTGGGAAGATCGACATCCACCGCTACGCAAGAGCTGCAGCCGAGTTTGATGGACGCGAGCGTGCTCAGCGTAAAGGACGAATGGTCGTTTGTGGTCGCGAACATCGGCGAGCAGCAGGGCGTGAAAATCGGGATGCCGCTGAGAGTGATGCGCGGCGAACAGAAGATCGCGACGCTCCGGGTGGTGGACGTGCGCCAGCGAATTTGCGGCGCGGTGATTGTGGATTCTGGAAAAGAGAAAATAAAAGTGGGCGACCGCCTCCAGGCGGATGCCCGCTCAAATGTGACTTTAAAATAAATGGAAGTTAGATCGATCTATAAGTACGCGCGGATTTCGCCATTTAAAGTGCGCGAAGTGACGCGAGAGATTCAGGGTCTGCCGGTTTCGGCAGCACTCGACATTCTCGCTTTCACGCCGAAGAAGGCGGCGTTCCTGATCAACAAGACGCTCAAGAGCGCGATCGCGAATGCGGAAAACAACGCGAATTTAAAAGCCGACGGTCTGGTCGTGAAGGAAGCCGTTGTGGGCGAGGGTCCGACTTTCAAACGAATGAAGACGCGCGCTCGCGGCAGTGGCAGCCAGATTTTGAAACGGACGAGTCATATTCGAATCGTTTTGACGGACGATGTGGCAATTGAGACTCGAGAAACGCGAAAGGCGAAGCGCGATCAAGAAAAGAAAACCGGGGAGGCCGGAGCAAAATCGACAACGGCGAAAAAAGGCAAGAAGAAGACCGCGAAGGCGGCCAAGAAATAATTTTATGGGACAAAAAGTTAATCCGATTGGATTTAGACTCGGCGTGAATCGGGACTGGCGCTCGCGCTGGTACGCGTCACCACAAGAGCTGCCCGCGTTTCTCCACAGCGATCTCGAGATCCGCGCTTACGTGAAGAAGAAACTGCAATTCGCAGCCGTCGCAAAGATTGTGATCGAGCGCGCGTGGAATTCTATTCGCGTCACCATTCATACCGCACGTCCCGGAATCGTGATCGGTCGCAAAGGCGCCGAGATCGAAAAGATGACGGAAGAAATTTCGAAAATGGCGCAGGGCAAACAGATCAAGATCGACATCCAGGAGATCAAGACGCCGGAGCTCGACGCGCAATTGGTTGCGGAAAATGTGTCGTTGCAAATCGAGCGCCGAATCGCTTACCGCCGCGCGATGAAAAAAGCGGTGCAGACCGCAATGGACTTTGGTGCGGAAGGGATTCGCTTGCGTTGCTCGGGTCGATTGAACGGCGCGGAAATTTCGCGCTCGGAATGGTATCGCGAGGGCAAAGTGCCGCTGCACACGTTGCGCACCCCAATCGATTACGGTTTTGCGGAAGCGAACACGGTTTACGGAAAGATCGGCGTGAAATGCTGGATCTGTAAGAAGGAAGAGGCACCGAGCGAACCGCCGATGGCAGCCGCTCCTCCACCGCCACCTCCGCCTCCGCCTCCAACTGAGCCAGTCGAAGCCTGATTTTTATGCCATTGATGCCCAAACGAGTGAAGTATCGGAAGTCCCAGCGGGGAAGCCGCAAGGGGACTGCTTCGCGCAATCTTCGAATCAATTTCGGCGAGTTCGGCCTCCAAACGCTCGAG
>JALYKJ010000161.1 GCA_030774845.1 Verrucomicrobiota bacterium | reverse complement strand
TTCCACACGCGCCCACCGCCAGGCCGAGAAATCCGCCGACGAAAGTCAGGAGAACGGTTTCGATCATTACCTGTCTCACGACATGCGCGCGACTCGCGCCCATCGATCGGCGGATCGCCATTTCTTTCGCGCGGCCACTCGCGCGGATTAGAAGGAGGTTGACCAGATTAACCGCTCCGATGAGCAAAAGAAAAAACACGCCAGCCTGCATCAGCAAAAGGGTTGGGCGAATCGAGCGGACGTGCTCCGCATGCAATGGCCTAACGAGTGATCGGAAACCCACTTCGGTCATCATCTTCGCTCCCGGATTGTCTTCTTCGACGGCGGCGTTGTGCGCGTCGATTTGTGATTGCGCTTCGGCCATCGTCGCGCCCGGTTTCAATCGCGCGATCATGTGCGTGTCGCCGCCGCCCGAATGGCGCTGCTGCGGCGTGCGTTCCTCCAACCTGGATCTTATCGGCAGAAAGAGACGCGCTTCCGAGGAAAGGAATCGAAAATCAGGAGGCAACACGCCGACGATCTTTCTCGGCATGGTGTTCACGCGGATGTCCCGGCCGAGGACATCTGGATCGGAATTAAGACGCTGCCGCCAGTAGGCGTCGGTCACGATGGCCACTCCCGCGCCTTTGCCTTTCGCGATTTCAGCTTCGTCTTCGGTGAAGGTACGACCCATCGCAAGGTTGACGCCGAGTGCCGCGAAAAAATCCGGCGAGACGCGCATGATTTCTGTCTGCTCGGCCGCACCGGTTTCGCCGACGACTTCGCTGAAATCACGAAAGATGGAAAGGCTCGAGAACGCCGGAATGTTGCCGCGCCGCTCGTAGTAATTCGTTATCGATGAGCCGTCATTTTCAACGCCGGCTTTCGGATAGGTGTTGAAGATCGTCACCAGCCGATCGGATTGTGGGAACGGAAGCGGGCGCAGAAGAATGGAATTGATCACCGCGAAAATCGCGAGGTTGGCGCCCAGGCAGATCGCGACCGTCGCCACAGCCGTGACCGTGAACGCCGGATTCTTGATCAACTGCCGAAAAGCAAAACGAAGATTACTCAGCATATCGGAATCCCTAAAGAGGGAGCGGTTTTGCCAGAGCGTCACTCATAACGAAGCGCGACCATTGGATCGACGCGGGTGGCCCGACGCGCCGGGACGAAACAGGACGCGGCCGCGACCGCGGTCAGCAACGCCGTGACCGCAAAATAAATCGTTGGATCGAGGGCGTTGACTTTGAAAAGAATATTTTTGAGCGCCGCAGCAGCGACGACTCCGAGGAGTAACGCGATGCCGCCGGCGCCAAGAACAAGACCGATGGCGAGTTGCCAAGCCCCTTGAGTCATGACCATTCGGAAGATTCGTTTCGCGTCTGCTCCAAGCGCCATCCGAATGCCAAACTCCTGCGTCCGCTGACTCACCGAAAAGCTCATCACGCCGTAGAGACCAACTGCGGAAAGAACGAACGCGACGACTCCGAAAATGGTGAACAGTGTCGCGATCAGGCGATTACCGTTGAGGATCTCGTGGTGAAAGGCCGCCGGCGTACCGGGAAAATAAATTGGAAGATCCGGATCGAGCTGAGCGACCGCTCTGCTTAGCGCCGGCCCGAGTGTTTCGGCGCGCTCGCCGCCACGTGGCCGAACAAGGATGGTGACAAATTGATTTGGCAAATCGCTTCCGAGAAGAGGCATGTAGAACCCGGCGTTGTCAGTTTGTTGATCAAACGGTCCCTGCATCAGCGTATCCGGGACCACTCCAACGATTGTCCGCCAGGCCTCCGGCCGACCAGGATTAAAGATGCGAACCTGGTGACCAATCGGGCTTTGATTACCCCAGTACTTTCGGGCAAAGCTCGCATTCACGATCGCCACCCGCTGTTTGGAATCGGCATCATCGAGCGTAAAATCACGGCCTTCCAAAATTTTCAGGCCGAGCGTGTCGAAATAAATATCCGAGACGTATTCAAAGTTTCCGCGCGGACGATCGCGATCGGCCAAATAATTTTGTCCGTCTATCTCAAACTGGCCGGCCGCGGAAAATGTCATGCGGAAACGACTGGTGAGTGCGACAAACTCAAACTGCGCGTTGGTCCGCAAAGAGCGGATGACGCGTTTGAAGAACTCGGTGCGCGCGTCCTGAGTCGGATACGCGCCTTCCATCAAAGCCATGCGCGCGGCATATACGGCGTTCTCATCGTATCCGTAGTTGAGCGTGGTCTGGTTCCGGATCGATTTGATTTGCAATGTTGCTGCGATCAAAAGCGCCGCAGTCAACGCGATCTGGCCGATGACGAGGATCCGCGTAATCACGTTTACCAAACGACTGCTGTTGCCGCGGCCGCCTTCTTTCATTATTTCGGCCGCATTCGCCCTGGCGCTGAGGAATGCGGGCACCAAACCGGAAACAACCGTCGCCACGAGCGTGATAATGAGCGTGAACGCGAGTACGCGGCCGTCGATCGTGAATTGCCACCAATATGGCGGAGGAAACGGCGCGGCCTTAATCGCTTGGGCGAGCATGTCAACGGCCCAATAGGCGATCAACACGCCCGCAACAGTTCCGAACACGGCGACGACCAAACTTTCGGTCAGCATTTGCCTAACGAGGCGCCAATGCGTTGCGCCGAGTGCACCGCGAATCGCCACCTCCTTCGCCCGCAGTGCGGCGCGGCCGAATTGCATGTTCATCACATTTACACAGGCGATCAGCAAAACGAGAATGACCGCGGCCAGCATCGCCCAAACCGTTTGGCGCAATTGAATTCCGGTGAACGCGTTCAGCAGGGGTTGAACGCTGGCTGATGTGAAATTTTGGTTTGTCTTTGGATTATCTTCCGCCAAATGGCGTGCGATCGCGATCGCCTCGGCGCTGGCTTGATCAACGCTAACGTCCGGCTTGAGTCGGCCAAGAACTGCAGGTGCGTTGTTGTTTGCTCCGAGTCGCAAGTCGCCACGCGGAGTCGGCGGAAATTCATTATATAAAGGAGTCCACAGTTCCTCCGAAAATGGAAACTTGAAGCCTGCAGGCATGACACCGATGACGGTTGCAGCCTTGCCATTAACCCGAACGCCTTGTCCGATGATGTTTCGGTCGGCATTGAAATCGCGCCGCCAGATTTCATCGCCGAGAATGACGGTCTTCTCCGCGCCGGGCTTGTTGTCTTCAGCCGTGAAATCCCGGCCAAGCGCCGGCGAGACCCCAACAATTTTGAATATGTCCTCCGTCACGTAACCGCCGGTGTAACGTTGCGGAGTATTTTTGTAGGAAACGTTGATTGTCGATCCGCTCAGGTAACCCGCCATCATCGAAAACGATTTCTGTGCCGCCTTGAGGTCTTCGTAATCCTGGGCGGCCGGAATATTGCCATTCCCAAAGTTATTGTTTTGATCGCTCGCCTTGGGATCGATCAGGCCGACGCTCATCAACTGTTCAGGATGTGGGAACGAAAAGCCGCGTAATACGATCGCGTTGACGACGGTGAATTGCGTGGTGGCGGCGCCAATGCCGAGACCGAGCACGAGCACGGCCAGAACACAGAACGATTTTTCCTTAAACAAAACGCGCAGCCCGACGCGCACGTCCTGACGAAACGAATCTATAATCATAACAATTTACCTTTTGTTGGCCTCGACCACCCAACCGTCGCGCAGTTGAATGATCCGGTTCCCGTAGCTTGCATTTTTTCCCGAATGCGTGACCTGAATGATCGTCGTGCCCTCGGCGTTCAGTTTTTGAAATAGCTCCATGATCTCTTCACCCTGGCTCGAGTGAAGATTGCCGGTCGGCTCGTCGGCCAGGATCAGTTTCGGGTTGGCAATGATCGCGCGCGCGACACCGACCAGTTGCTGCTGACCACCGGAAAGCTGGCGCGGATACAAATCGCGCTTCGCCACCATTTGAAATCGATCGAGCGCGTCGGCCACAATTGCCGCGCGTTCGCTCTTGCCGACCTTTCGATACGACAATGGGATTTCGAGATTTTCGTAAACCGTTAAGTCGTCGAGCAAATGATATTGCTGAAAAACAAACCCGATCTGTTCGTTGCGCAGCGCAGCCCGCTCCTTCGCTTTCAAATGATGAACCGCTGTCTCGTTGAAGAAATATTCGCCCTCCCATCCGTGGTCGTGCATTCCGAGAATGTGGAGCAGCGTCGATTTTCCGGCGCCGGATGGCCCCATTACCGAAACGAATTCGCCTTCCGCGACTTCGATATCGATGGCGCGCAGGACGTAAAAAAACTTTCCTTTCGCCAGCGGATACGAGCGCTCGAGGTTGTGAAGCCGGATCATAAATTTATTCGGCACGTAATGCTTGGACTGGATCTATCCGGGTGGCGCGTCGAGCAGGTAACCAGGTGGCAATGAGTGCGGCGACAGTGAGCAGCAATGGAGCGACAGAGAATGCGACCGGATCAAGCGCGCCAACTTCGTAAAGAATTCCGCTCAGGATCCTTGCCGTGACGATTGCGAGCACCAGACCAATAGCGACTCCACTGAAAAGCATGATCGAGCCTTCGCCCATGATCATCCGCAGTACTGCTCCGGCCTGAGCACCGAGCGCCATCCGAATTCCGATCTCACGCGTGCGGCGCGCGACCGAATAGGCTTTAACTCCGTAGAGGCCAACTACCGCCAGACCAAGCGCAAGTCCGCCAAAGATGGAGAACAACGCGGCGCCCGCGCGAACCAGCCAGAGGTCGAGGTTCGAATCAAGGTGTTGGGCGAACGTTCGCAACGAGAGGATCGGGAGTGAAGGATCGACGTCGCGCACAGTGCGTCGTAGCAAATCGGCCGTGGCAGCTTCGCTTCCAGAAGCGAGCGAACGGAATCGAACGAAAAAGGAAACGTCGCTTTGGAAGCCACGCGCAAAGGGAAGGTAAATTCCGCCAGCCGCGTCCTTTTCGAAGAGCGCGTGGCGCGTTGCCGGCACGATGCCGACGATTTCGATCGTCTCGTCCTTCTTTTCCGCTTCATTCAAGTCAGCGCTCCTTCCGACGTGGCCGCCGCCGCCATCCTGGGCCGACGGCGCGTTTGGATTCGCATATTGGATGCGTTGTCCAAGCGCATCACCATCCGGCCAGAGCTTCTTTGCCAGAACTTCGTCGATGATCGCAACCTTCGGACCGGGCTCGGTCGCCTCCGCTTCGGTGAACGCGCGACCGCGAATCACTGGCACTCCAACGGTTGAAAAATAATCCACGCCGACGCTGTTCCATGGCACGTCGAAGGCAAGTCCGTCGGCGGCGGTCGCCGGCCTGGCGTCGGGAGCGACACGGAGACCGGCGCGTTGGACTTTTCTGCTTAACTCAAACATTCCGAACGGAACTATTGAAGTGATGCTCGCGTGCTCCACGCCTGGCAGCGCCGCCAGCTTCTCGCTCAAGTTGCGATAAAGTTCCTGCGCGCGCTTCGGTTCATAACCGGCCAGACTCGCATCGACCTCCAGAATGTAGCTTGCGCCCGGTTTTAATCCGGTATCAACCGACGCGGCTTTGCCTGCGCCGCGAATAAACAAAGCCGCAGCTGTAATGAGCGCGAGCGAGAACGCGATTTGCACGACAACGAGCGGATTGCGCGGCAAAAATTTCCAGCGACGGCGCACGACATCTTCCCCGGCGTGCTCTTTCAAATCCATTACCACCGCGCTGCGTGAAATTTTCAACGCCGGCCCGAGCGCGAACATGAGCGTGCCGAGCAGACAAAATCCAAACGTCGCCGCCAAGATTGCGGGGTTCGGTCCGGTCAACCACACAATGTCGAGCGGCATCAGCTTGCGCATTGAGCCAACCAGCAAATCGGATGACCAGAGTCCAAGAATGAGTCCACCCACGCCGCCGAGCACCGCCAGCGCAAAGCGTTCGGTGAGAAGCTGACGCACGATACGCCAACGGCTGCCGCCGAGCGCGAGACGGATCGCGATTTCTTTGCGGCGCGCCGTTCCGCGCGCCAGCAGCATGTTAGCAAGGTTGAGGCACGCCACCAGCAGCACCACAACCGCCATCCCGAGCAACAATGGCGCGATAACTTTTATCCCGCTCTCGGCCGTCGGGTTGTTGCTTACCGAATTACGCGACACCGGCGCCGCTAGGAAGGTCTGATCCTTTTGCTCGACCGGGTAGGCTTTTTCCAAATTGGCCGCCAGCCCTTCGAGCGCAGGTTTGGCCGCGGCCGCCGTCATCCCGGGTTTAAGACGGCCCATGATCCGCACGTCTGTTCCCTTTCGATCGTTAATCGTGGTCTTATTGTCCGATCCAAAATCGTTGGCGACCTGATCGTAAACACTCATCGGCAGCCAAACTTCCGGCGAAAGAATTTGCATCGTGCCGACGAAACCTTTCGGCGCGATTCCCACGATCGTGAACGAGTGACCGTTGATCAGTAACTGCGAGCCGAGCACGCTTGGATCGAGATCGTGCTTCTGCCAGTAACGGTAACTAACAATCGCGACTGGCGCGTTGCGGCCGGGCGTTTCCTCTTCCGGCAAAAATGCGCGGCCTCGCGCCAACGGAACGCCGAGCACGGAGAAATAGTTCGAGGTAATAACGGCACTGAACGCACGCCGCGTATCGCCTTTCTGACCGAGGCCGATAAACGCGAGGTTGAAACCCATTACGTCACTGAAGACGGTGTTCTGCTCGCGAACGTCGAGATA
>JALYKJ010000160.1 GCA_030774845.1 Verrucomicrobiota bacterium | reverse complement strand
GGGATGCACGCCGGTTATCTGCCGGGCTATCCGGCTTCGCACGGTTGCATCCGGATGCCGCAGTTCATGGCCGAGAATTTCTTTAAGTCGCTTTCCACCGGCACTCCGGTCACGATTACCAATTAATCCGTAGCCGACACCGGACTTTCGGCGAAAGTTCGCCGTGGAAAGATCAACATCCGGCGAATTGATCGAATCGGTCGCGCAATCCGAACCCATCGCGCGCAAACTCGAACAGGTCGAGAGAGCACACGCGCCGGTAAAGTTCTCGCACGTCATCGCGCCGGCCCAGGCGTTTCTCGCCGCCGTTATCGCGCGCCGCGTGCAGAAAACGGTGTGGATTCTTTGCCCGGACGTGCGCGCTCAGGATTCACTTTACGAAACAATACTGAATTGGCTCCCGAGCGCGCAATTTTTGCCCGAAGCCGAATTCGCTGCGGTCGAAAACGTTTTGCCCGATGCTGAAATCGCGGCTGAACGCCTCGCGCTTCTTGCCAGGATCGATCCGCTAAAGGACGGATTCACCGTGGCGAACGGCGAGCCCGGGCCGCACCTGATCGTGACGACTCGTGCGAGTCTCGATCAACCCGCGCCGAAACGCGGCGCAGTGCCAGCGGCGACTTTAAGAATCAAGCGCGGCACGGCCTTAACCATGGGGCAATTGCTCGAAAAGTTAAGCGCCGCCGGTTACGAGCGCGTCGCCCAGGTCACGACTCGGGGGCAAGTCGCCGTTCGTGGCGGCATTGTCGATCTTTACTCGTGGCAAGCGCCGCTGCCCACCCGAATCGAGTTTTTCGGCGACAACATCGAATCGCTACGCGAGTTCGACATCGACACCCAGACTTCGGTGCGCGACCTGCGCAAGATCGACATCTTGCTCGGCGCCGCGGGCGACCAAACCGGCGTCGTTCGCGATTACATCGGCAAAGAAGATCTCACGCTCGCCATCGAGCCAGAGGAGAAATCGGACGCGCGAATTCAAATCAGCGAAAACTGGATTGAACAAGGTCCGGAGGATTTCAGCGGCGCCTTTCAGGACTGCGATATCGGTGAATTCGCCGTCGGCGATTTTCTGCTCGCGGAAGCGAAACGCGATCAATTCGTCAAGCGATTGAACGAATGGCGAAAAAATAAAGCGTGCATTGTCGTTTATTTTCAAACGGAAGGCGAGATCGAGCGCTTCCGCGAACTGATCACCGCCGACGCGCTGCAAGATGTCGATCTGGTCCTCGGCACACTCGCGCGCGGTTTTTGTTTTCCGGCTGCGAACCTCGTTGTTTTGTCCGCCGCCGAATTGTTCGGCCGTTTCGCCCCGCACGCGCGACGACGGCTTTACCATGCCGAGCGTCACCGGGCCCAAATCGATTTCAGCGAGCTGAACGAGGACGATCTTGTCGTTCATCTCGAACATGGGGTGGCTCGGTTCGCGGGCCTCACGCGCATTCCAACATCGAGCAACAGCGAACAGGAAGTTCTCGCGCTCGAATTCGCCGATGAAGCCAAGCTCTACGTTCCGCTCGAGCAGGCCTATCTCGTCTCGCGTTATGTCGGCGTTGGCAAACGATCGCCGCAGCTTAGTTCGCTTGCCGATTCAAAATGGGCGCGCGCAACGAAGAATGCGGCCTCATCCATTTTCGATTACGCCGGCAAAATGCTCGCCGTCCAGGCCGAGCGCGAAACGGTTCCTGGTCACGCATTCGGCCCTGACACAAAATGGCAGCGCGAATTCGAACATTCCTTCCCATTTCGCGAAACGCCCGACCAAATGAAGGCGATCATCGACGCGAAGATCGACATGGAGCAGCCGCGGCCGATGGACCGGTTGATTTGCGGCGACGTCGGCTTCGGCAAAACCGAGGTTGCGATCCGCGCGGCGTTTAAAGCGGTCATGGACGGCAGACAAGTCGCAGTCCTCGCGCCGACTACCGTGCTCGCGCAACAGCACTTCGAAGTTTTTCGTCAGCGCATGCTCGATTATCCGGTACGAATCGAAATGCTCAGCCGGTTTCGATCGCAAAGTGAGCAGCACAAAATTCTCGAGCTGCTTCGTCAGGGCGGCGTCGACATCGTCATCGGCACACATCGCCTCATTTCCGGTGACGTCATTTTCAAAGATCTCGGCCTGGTCGTCATCGACGAAGAACAGCGCTTCGGTGTTTTGCACAAAGAAAAATTTAAGGAGCTCTTCAAGCTCGTCGACGTCCTCACGCTTTCGGCAACGCCAATTCCGCGCACGCTCTATCTTTCGCTCGTCGGCGTGAAAGATATGTCCACGATTGAAACGCCGCCGCTCAACCGTTTGCCTGTCGAAACGATCGTGTGCGGTTACGACGAGCGAATTATCCGGGACGCGATCAATCGCGAGCTCGAACGTCAGGGTCAGATTTATTTTTTGCATAATCGCGTCCAAACCATCGACCGCGTCCGCGAACGCATTGTCGATCTTGTCCCTCAAGCGCGGGTCGAGATCGGCCACGGGCAAATGAATTCGGACGAGCTCGAGGAAGTGATGGCGCGTTTCGTCGCCGGAAAGATCGACGTCCTTGTTTGCACGACCATCATTGAGAGCGGTCTCGACATTCCAAACGCGAACACGATCGTGATCGATCGCGCCGACCGTTTTGGTCTGGCCGATCTTTATCAACTCCGCGGCCGCGTCGGTCGCGCTGAGCACAAGGCTTATGCCTATTTGCTCTTGCCGCGCGAGATGACGATCGGCGCTGCGCGCAAGCGGATTAACGCCATCAAACAGTACAGTTCGCTCGGCGCCGGCTTTCGCATCGCCATGCGCGATCTCGAAATCCGCGGCGCTGGCAGCATTCTCGGCACCGCCCAAAGCGGCCATATCATGGCGATCGGTTTCGATCTCTATTGTCAGCTTCTCAAACAAGCGGTCGCGCAATTGAAGGGCCGAAAATTTCAGCCGCGGCTCGATGTCGATCTTCGAATCGATTTTGTGGCCACCAACGAAGCCGAGTTCGCCCAGCTCGGTCCCGAACAACGCATTGCGGCGTTCGTTCCCGCCAATTACGTCAGCGACACTGGAT
>JALYKJ010000159.1 GCA_030774845.1 Verrucomicrobiota bacterium | reverse complement strand
CCGCGTGCCGGTCCGAGCCGGACGGGCGGTAACCAGATCGGCAACCGATGCGGTTGCCCTTCAATTTCGCGGACGTGATCACGCGCTCGAAGAAAAATCGAGAAAACTGTTGCGCGAACTCGGCGCTGGGAAACTCGCGCGCGAGATTCGGGTCGAATGGAATCCGCGAATGCGAACTGCCGCGGGTCGCGCGGATTTTCGGGCAAAATTAATCTCGTTGAACCCGCTGCTGTGTGATTTGGGCAATGGAGCCGCCGAAACCGATTCCGCGACTGAAAAACTTGACCGTTTAAAACGGTCAAGTTTAACAAGCGGTGGTGATAGCGTTTCAGCGAAGAACGTTCGGCATGAAATGGTTCATGATGAATTGGACCGCACACTTCGCCACGAGCTGGCGCATTTGCTCGCGCAATTTCGAGTCGGGCGACGCCGAATCGCTCCGCATGGCAGTGAATGGGGCGATGCCTGCCGCGATTTGGAGATCGGCGACGAAGTCCGTTGTCACAATCTCCCTTTCGCGACAAGAGCGCAGGCGGTTCGTTTTGTTTATCGCTGCCCGAATTGCCGGCAGAAATTTCCGCGAGTGCGCCGCGCCCTGCGCGCGGTCGCTTGTCTCGCTTGCTGCCGAAAGCACAATGGCGGCGACTTCGACGCGCGATTTCGGCTAAAGCTGATTTGTCATGTCGAGTCCCGCAGTCGCGGGAAGACATCTCTTGATGTTTCCGGTCAGAAATAGTTAGAGATTGAACTCGTTCGTCTCCCGACTCTCTCGCCGCTACCCTGGCGGCACAACCGTCCATGTCGCTCGTCCCGCTCGCTCCATTCCTCGACTCCGCTCGGAATGACAGAAAAGTTGTAGCGGCGTTTGTGTCAAACGCCAAAATAAACGAACAGGCGCTTGGCACAAGCGTCTCTACAACTCTTCGCTCCCCTTGGCCGCTTTTTGTCCGCGCAATTTCGCCTGGATGAAGATGTCGATCTTACCATCCATCACTTCCTGGACGTTGCTCGTCTCCGCGCCGGTGCGGTGGTCTTTCACCATTTGGTACGGCTGAAAAACGTAGGAGCGAATTTGGTTGCCCCACGCGATCTCACCTTTCTCGCCGTATTGCCGGTCGATCTCAGCGCGTTTCTTGTCTTGTTCGATCTGATAAAGTTTCGCCTTTAACATTTTGAGCGCGAGCTCGCGATTGCGACCCTGACTTCGCTCCGCCTGACACGCGACCACAATTCCGGTCGGCTTGTGCACAATGCGGACGGCCGTTTCCACTTTGTTCACGTTCTGTCCGCCTTTGCCGCCGCTGCGGAAAGTATCGATCTCGAGATCAGCTGGATTGATTTCGATCGGCGCTGTGTCCGCGATCTCTGGGACAACATCAACGCTGGCAAAAGAAGTGTGCCGGCGTTTGTTCGCATCGAACGGCGAAATCCGGACGAGCCGATGCACGCCGCGTTCAGTTTGGAGATGGCCGTAAGCGTACTCGCCGCTTACAAGCAGCGTGACCGATTTGATTCCGACTTCTTCGCCGGTTTGAACATCGACAATCTGCGATTTGAAACCGCTGCGCTCGATCCAGCGTTGATACATGCGAAGGAGCATGTCCGCCCAATCGCACGATTCGGTGCCGCCAGCGCCGGAATGAATTGTTACGAACGCGTTCGAGCGGTCGTTCTCGCCGGAAAGAAACTGGCGCAGCTCAAATTCCTCGAGCTTGTGCATGAGACGATCGTGTTCCGATAAAACTTCGCGCTCGGCCTGGGCGCGATGCGCGTCGTCTTTTTCTTCGGATGCGAGTTGATGGAGCGCGTCGAAATCTTCGATCTCGCGTTCGAGTTCGCGAAATGGATTGATCAGCGAGCGAATGCGCGAGACTTCATCGACATCAGTCTGGGCGCGCTCGCGATTGTTCCAAAAATCCGGCGCCGCCATCCGCGCTTCGAGCGCGGTCAGTTTTTCCTGCAGTTTGGGCAGGTCAAAGAAACCTCCGCAGCTCGCGGACGCGCGATTTCAAATCTTCAGCGTCAACAGTGGAGGTTTCGGTCGGCATTGAGAAAGAATAATCTAAGTGCTACGGCATGCAAAGCCGCCGTCTTCATTAACACCTCGCTTGCGAGGTGCTACGAGGCATTCCAGTAACTGAAGAACCGCTTTAGCGGTTTCTCGTCCATAGGCAAACCGCTAAAGCGGTTCTATCCATCTCTTTTCGCGACGATCACCCTGCTAAAGCAGGGTGTTAATAAATCGTCAGCGGCGCGCCGAACCCTTGCGCTTGTCCGCTTGAGCCGAAGACTCGATCCGGAAAATGGTTTCGCCGTCCTTCATCAAATCGAGCCGGTCGCGGGCGATCGTTTCCAAATATGCCGGATCCGTTTTGAACAAATTCACTTCGCGAGTCTGGCGAGAGAGCAACACCTGCTGTTCGTCGCGCTGCGCTTGCAGCTTGTCGATCTCAGCATGACCGATTTTCAATTTTTTGTAGGGCGGCACGAATAGACTGACGATCACCAACCAGACCGCGAGCAAGAGCAAGAGGAGAAGGACCCGGTTCCATCGCTCCCAGACGGTAGCTTCGCGACGCGCGCGGAAATCGCCGTAACTCTGATCCACTTCAGCGGACATTACCGCCGTAAATCGCTTTGTCACCAAGTTCTTCGGCGATTCGCAAGAGCTGATTGTATTTTGCGACGCGATCGGTCCGGCAAAGCGAACCGGTTTTGATTTGGCCGGCATTTGTTGCGACGGCAATGTCGGCGATGGTTGTGTCTTCAGTTTCGCCGGAACGATGACTGATCACAGACGTGTAATTATTTTTCTTGGCCAGATCGATTGTTGCCAACGTTTCCGTGAGCGTGCCGATTTGATTGACCTTGATCAAAATCGAATTGGCAACGTG
>JALYKJ010000158.1 GCA_030774845.1 Verrucomicrobiota bacterium | reverse complement strand
GCCGTGTTGCCTGCGTACCTCGTCGGACTGGTAGTGGCCGGTGTGTTTCTTCGCGACAAAACTCTAGTCCATCGCATGCGCAGCATTGCTTTCGCGGTCTTCACGCCGTTTTATTTTATAAAAGCCGGACTTTTCGTTTCGTTGCCGGCGCTTTGGCCTGAGCTCGCCGTGATCGTTGGTCTCCTTTTTTTGAAGATGATGACCAAAGTTGTGGGTGTCTGGCCGCTGGCGCGAATGCACTTTATGAGCCGGCGTGAAGCTTCCTACACGACTCTACTCATGGCTACCGGGTTGACGTTCGGAACGATCTCAGCGCTATTCGGGTTCCAAAACCACATTATCGATCAGCGCCAGTACACGATTTTGGTCACGGTTGTCATTCTGAGCGCATTTGTGCCAACGCTATTCGCGCAGAAGTTTTTCCAACCGACAAAGGATGCGATGCACGCGTGGGGTCATCGTTATCGCCAACGGCTCGGTGTGCTTTCAGTGGAAGATACCGATGAAGAAATTGAACATGGCATCGATTGAACTAAGCGAAAATCATCGCCGTAGCATTTCGATCACCTTGCAGTTAGTCGATCAGGCCCTCTGCGAATGGGACGGCTGGGCCAATGGCAGAGTGCAGTCGGGCATCATGTATCGCCAATTAGACACGCTCTCCCCCTTTCAAAAGCATCAACTTCAAAAGAAAATAACCAAGGTCCGTCAGTTGGTCGTGCGTTTACGCGATGATCTCGGCCTCGAGCCAAAGAACATCGCGACCTCTCACTCGATTATCGGCCAGGCATCATTGCTTTGGGAAATGCTGACCGAACTCAGCAGTCGAGGGTTGCAAGGATACGGAAAAGTTCCCGATGAACTTTGGCATTATCTCGATCCGATCGGCGAGGAACTCGCGGCTGAAATGAACGAAATCGCGCGGTTGTTTTCAAAACCAATCTCAGGGGCAATCACATCATGAAAGTTTTCATCCTAATCCGAACCGCGTTCCTTCTCGTTTGTTCAAACACCTTCATGACGTTCGCCTGGTATTCTCACCTGCGGAATTGGAGCGACAAGAAGCTCTCTGTCTCGTCGGCGCCGTCTACTTCATGTTTCGTTCCTGAAGCTCAACCTATGAAAACGATCCATTACTCCAGCCGTAGAAAATTTCTTGGAACAAGTGGCCTTGTCTTTGCCGCTTCAGCGCTAGGCGGCGCTGCGAGCTTGTTCGGAAAAGAAGAGGAAAAGAAAAGCGAAGAGGTCTCGCCGCCGGAGGATCTCATGCGCGAGCACGGCGTGCTCAAACGCATCCTGCTCGTTTACGGCGAAGCGCTCCGCCGCATGGACGCGAACGAGGATTTGCAGCCGGAGCCGCTGGCTGATTCGGCCAAAATCATTCGCGACTTCGTTGAAGATTATCACGAGAAACTGGAGGAGAATTTTCTGTTCCCGCGCTTCAAAAAGGCCGGCAAACTTGTCGATCTTGTGGACGTGCTTTTGGACCAACATCAAGCCGGACGGCGATTGACTGACATCACGATGCATCTCGCCACAAGCCAGTCGCTGAAGAACGCGGACGATCGCCGCAAACTGGCCGATTCGATGCGCCAGTTCATCCGAATGTATAGTCCTCACGAAGCGCGTGAGGACACGGTCTTATTTCCTGCTTTTCGTGGGATCGTCAGCGCGCACGAATTCGACTCGTTAGGCGAAGATTTCGAGAAAAAGGAAGATGAACTGTTCGGGGACGACGGTTTTTTCAAAGTCGTCGATCGGGTCGCGGTCATCGAAAAGAAACTTGGCATCTACGAGCTCTCGCAGTTCACACCGAAAGTTTAATTATGCGTCGCCTCACCACTACTCAAGCGCCCGCCGCCACCATTCTGGTTCGACTTCTCGTCGGCGCGGTATTTTTCACCGAAGGCATACAGAAATTTCTTTATCCAGCCGATTTGGGCGCGGGTCGATTGGCCAAGATCGGCATTCCTGCGCCGGAGATCATGGGGCCGTTCGTTGGCGGCGTGGAAACTATCTGCGGCGCGCTGCTCATTCTCGGCTTGCTCACGCGCTTCGCCGCGATCCCGCTCTTAATCGACATCTCCGTCGCGATTATTTCCACAAAAATTCCAATCCTGCTCGGCCATGGATTCTGGAACTTTGGTCTGCCGAAGCTTCAGAGTTATGGCTTCTGGAGCATGGGCGCATGAAGCGCGAACGGATTTCTGCATGTTGCTCGGCACTCTTTTTCTCCTGATCGTCGGCGCCGGAAAGAAATGGTCGATTGATGCGCACGTGAAATCTTCCGGCAGCGCCGCCGGTGCTGTTTAGAATCACGTTGCGTAATGAAAGCCGTCGGCCAGCGTGCAGCTTCGCCTGGCTCAACCGCGTTCCGTTTTGTTCTTGTTCTTGGAATCGCGAATTTTTTCGCCGACATGACTTACGAAGGCGCACGCAGCGTCACCGGACCGTTTCTGGGAACGCTCGGCGCGAGCGCGGCGGTCGTGGGCTTTACTGCGGGCTTTGGCGAACTGCTCGGGTACGCGTTGCGCTCGGTCACGGGCGTGATCAGCGATCGCACCGGCAAGTATTGGATCGTTACGATCGTTGGTTACATCGTTAACATGCTGGCCGTGCCGGCGCTTGCGCTTTCCGGCAATTGGCCGCTCGCCGCTGGATTAATGGTGACCGAGCGGACTGGTCGTGCGATCCGGAAGCCGGCGACCGAAGCGATGCTTTCGTTCGCTGGAAAACAAATTGGCCGCGGCTGGGTCTTTGGATTGAATGAAGCACTGGATCAAGCCGGCGCCACAGTCGGTCCTCTTATCATTTCGCTATCTTTATTTGAACATCGCGGATATCGAACGGCGTTTTCCTACCTTCTCCTTCCCGCTGTCTTGACGATCGCTCTTATTTTCGCCGCGCGGCATTTTTTTCCACGACCGCACGATTTGGAAGTGGACGAAAAAATTCAGGCCGAGCATCTGCCGCGCGCCTACTGGCTTTACATGATTGCGGCCGGGTGTTTCGCTGCCGGCTTCGCCGATTTCGCGTTGATCTCGTATCATTTTCAAAAAAGCGCAGTCATTGCTGCGGATGTAGTTCCGATTTACTACGCCGTCGCCATGGCGATGGGTGCAC
>JALYKJ010000157.1 GCA_030774845.1 Verrucomicrobiota bacterium | reverse complement strand
GCTCGTGCCCGTGTTCACGTTCGCGATGCCGCAATCGCTTCCAACCGCGCTGACGAATTTCTCCGCCTCGCGCACATCATTCGTGAAAATGGAGCTGGTCAGGCCCTGCGGGACGCCGTTCTGAATCGCGATCGCTTCGTCAAAATCGCGATAGGTCAGCAAGTAAAGCAACGGCCCAAACGTTTCCTCATGGACGATCTTGAAGTTTGGCTTGGCGCTCGCGAGACATGGTTTCATGTAACAACCGCCGGGCAAATCCATGCGTTCGCCGCCGTAAAGAACTTCGCCGCCTTCGTCTTTCAATTTCTGAATCGAATTCTGGACCATGTCGACTGCGCCCTTGTCGATCAACGGTCCCATCAAGGTTTTCTTATCGAGCGGGTTTCCGATCGGGAGGCTTTTATAAGCCGCCAACAATTTCTGGCGCACCTTGTCGGCGACCGACTCGTGCATGATGACGCGCCGCGTTGAAGTGCAACGTTGACCAGCGGTTCCAACCGCACCAAAGAAAATTGATTGCGTGGCCATTTCCAGGTCAGCAGTTGGGCAAACGATGAGCGCGTTGTTGCCGCCGAGCTCCATGATTGTCTTTCCCAGCCGGCCATGAACGGTTTTCGCCACGTTTAATCCCATTGCCACCGAGCCTGTGGCCGAGATCAGTGGAATCCGCGCGTCATCGGCCAGTTTTTGACCGACCGACTTCCGGTCGCCAATCAGGAGACTGAAGATCGCAGGATCGGCGCTGGTTTCGCGGCAAACTCGCTCGGCAATTTTTGTGACCGCAATCGCAGTCAGCGGAGTTTTCTCCGATGGTTTCCAAATTGTCGCGTCGCCACAAACTGCGGCGAGCGCGGCGTTCCAGGACCAGACCGCGACCGGAAAATTAAACGCGGTGATTACGGCGACGAGTCCGAGTGGATGCCATTGCTCCATTAAACGATGGCTCGGTCGCTCGGATTGAATCGTCAGACCGTAGAGCATGCGCGATTGGCCGACGGCGAAATCGCAGATGTCGATCATCTCCTGAACTTCGCCTTCGCCTTCGGCGACGATTTTGCCGGTCTCGAGAGTGACGAGCTGGCCAAGTTCATGTTTCAGCTCGCGGAGCGCGTTGCCGAGACGGCGGACGGTGTCGCCTCGAACTGGACCCGGCGTTTTCCGCCATTTTTCGAACGCTTCTTGCGCGCGCGTGATGGTTGTTTGGTAATCGTCCTCCGACGCAGTGCGAATACTGGCCAGCCGCCGGCCATCAATCGGCGAGATCTTGTCGATCTTTGCGCCGCCGCCGCTGCGGGACCATTCACCAGCGAAGACACCGGCGTTTTCCTCGCTCAATGCGAGTTTCTCGAAGACCGATTGCATCGCTATTTCCGTTTCCGGCAATATTGCCGAATCAAACCCATCGCTTCGTCCACGACTTCCGCGGTGATATCGAGCGCCGGACGAAACCGGATCGATCGATCACCCGAGCGCAACGTCAAGACGCCGAGATCGAACAGACCTTTCCAAAATCTTTCACGCGTATCGGCATCCGGTAGATCGAACGCCAGCATTAAACCGCGACCGCGCACGGCCGAAATCGTTGGCTCATAGCGTTGCAGATCTCGCAGCTGATCCAAAAAGTAAGCGCCGACCTTGGCCGCGTTCTCGACTAGAAATTCCTCTTCAATGATGTGCATGTAATGCGTCGAGCGAACCATGTCGGTCAGGTTTCCGCCCCAGGTCGAATTCAAGCGGCTCGGCAAACGAAACGCATTGTCCTTCACATCATCCAACCGCGGCCCGGCCATCACGCCGCAGGCCTGGGCCTTTTTTCCAAACACGAGCAGGTCGGGCAGGACATCGAAATGCTGGCAGCACCACATCTTTCCGGTGACGCCCATGCCGCATTGCACTTCATCGAAAATTAAAAGGATGTCGTTTTCGTCGCAGATTTCGCGCAGCTTTTTCAACCATTCGCCCCGGAAATGATTATCGCCGCCCTCGCCCTGGATCGGCTCGATGATGATGGCGCAGATGTCGATCTTACCCCGCTTAGCGGGGTCGATGTAAGCCTGGATTTCCTGTTCGGCTTTTTTCTCACGGGCAATGACGTCGGCTTCGCGTCCCGACTCCGGCAAAGAAAAATCGATGAACGGACACGAAACACGAGGCCAATCAAACTTGGCGAACAAATCCGTTTTCCGCGGATCGGTGTTGGTCAGGCTCATGGTGTAGCCGC
>JALYKJ010000156.1 GCA_030774845.1 Verrucomicrobiota bacterium | reverse complement strand
GCGGTCGTGCGCAACAACGGCGGCGGTCACGCCAATCACTCGTTTTTTTGGAAAATCATGGGCCCGAAAGCGGGCGGCGAGCCGAAGGGCAAACTCGCCGACGACATCAAATCGACTTTTGGCGGGTTCGATCAGTTCAGGGAAAAATTTTCCGCGGCAGGTGTCGGACGCTTCGGGAGCGGCTGGGCGTGGTTGATCAAAAACAAAAGCAGCAAGCTGGAAATCATTTCAACTCCGAACCAGGACAACCCATTGATGGACGGAAACACGCCGATCCTCGGGCTCGACGTCTGGGAACATGCTTACTATCTCAATTACCAAAACCGCCGGCCCGATTACATCAAGGCGTGGTGGAACGTGGTGAATTGGGACGCTGTGGCCAAAAATTACTAGCCGCTACAGCGTGGCGTGGCTTACTTAAACGAAAATTATCTTAAGCTTGAGGCGGGTTATCTCTTTCCAGAGATTGCGCGGCGGGTCCGCGAATTCTGCGAACAAAATCCGAAAGCAGCCGAGCGTTTGATTCGCTGCGGCATCGGCGACGTAACCGAGCCGTTACCTCGCGCAGCGGTCGAAGCGATGAAGCGTGCGGTGGAAGAACTTGGTCACCGTGAAACATTTCGCGGTTACGGCCCGGAGCAAGGTTACGAATTCCTCAGATCGGCAATCGCGCAGAAAGATTATCGCGATCGCAAGATCGAGATCGCGGATGACGAGATCTTTGTCTCAGACGGTTCGAAGTGCGACTGCGGTTACATTCTCGATATTCTCGGCGACCAAAACAAAGTCGCGATCACCGATCCGGTTTATCCCGTTTACGTCGACACCAACGTGATGACGGGCCACACCGGCCCGGCGCGGAAAGATGGCAGTTACGAAGGCATCGTCTACTTGCCGTGCACGGCTGAGAACAATTTCGTTCCCGAGCGCCCAAAGGAACATGTCGATCTTGTTTATCTTTGTTTTCCCAACAACCCGACGGGAGCGGTGGCAACGCGCGATCAGCTGGAGCGCTGGGTTGATTACGCCCGTCAGCATGATGCGCTGATTTTGTTCGACGCCGCTTACGAGGCCTACATTTCCGATTCGAGGATTCCGCATTCCATTTTTGAAATCGAAGGCGCGCCCGAATGTGCGATCGAATTGCGTAGCTTTTCCAAGATCGGCGGGTTCACCGGGGTGCGTTGCGGTTTCACGGTGATGCCGAAAACGTTGCTTGCTCGCACGGATTCCGGCAAAAAACTTCCGCTCCATCCGCTTTGGCATCGCCGCTGGAGCACAAAAGCGAACAGCGTCAGTTACCCAGTGCAACGCGGAGCAGAAGCGTTGTATTCAAACGAAGGGCGCAAGCAATGTCGCGTCCTGATTGAGCATTACATGGGCAACGCGAAAATTTTGCGTGAGGCGTGCGACAAAATCGGTCTGCACGTCTATGGCGGCATGAATGCGCCTTACATTTGGGTCCAAACGTCCAGTGGCCTAACGAGTTGGCAAATGTTCGACCGCATGTTGCGCGAAATTAATGTGGTCGTGACACCGGGAAGCGGATTCGGCGCGCAAGGAGAAGGTTATTTCCGAATCTCGGCATTCAACAGCCGCGAGAATGGCGACGAAGTTGCGCGCCGCCTGGAAAAGCTCGCGTAGGATCGACATCTTTTCATTGCGATCTACCCGAGGCGCGTAACATTGGCGTTTTGGGGAAAGAAGTCCGCGTGGCCGAAGAAAAACAAAATCTGCTCCAGCTTTACCGCTTCTGTTTTCTAATGCTGGCTGATGCGGCGAAGGCGCAGGAAGTTTTTCACGCCACTCTGCGCGAAGCGGCCCAACAAGCGGCCGCCGACGAAGCGCCCCGCGATCGCTTCTGGTTTTTTCGCAACGCGCGCTGGCGTTGTCTCGAAGCGGGCGAGCAAGGCTTGCAGGCTGAAGATGTCGATCTTAAACAGGATGAGCTCGCCGCTTGGGCGCCGTCGCAGATTGAAAAGCTCGAGCCACAGCAATTAGCGGTCTGGATTTCCGGCGCACCCGATCCGCAGCGCACCGCGCTCGCGCTTTTTTATCTCGATGAATTCAATTATCGCGACCTGCTGTCGGTGACCGAACTAAAGCCGCCGGAGTTGTCGAAATTGCTCTGCGATGGGCGCCGCCAATTTCAAGCGTGGCTCGACGCGACCTTTCCTGCGACCCAAACATGAGTGCGGTCGAATTATCGCGGCGGGAGAAAATGCTGGCGCACTGTGCACCGATTCGCGAGGAGCGCGTAGACGATCGCGCATTGCGCATGGCTCTTCATCGCGCGCGCAAGACCGAGGCGTTTGCGATTCAGCAAGATTTCGACAAAGCGGCAACTGCGCTGGTTCAGGCAATTCCGATCCCGCAGGAGATTACCGATTGGATTCCAACTGACACGTTCATCGCGCCGACGCGTCGTGCTTGGAAAAAATACGCTCAGAATCCTGCGTTCCTCGCGACCGGCATTGCCGTCTTGGTCATCGCGATCATTGCAATTTTTCAGCTGGTGGAACGAATGAATCGCTTTCCCGGCGAGCCCACCGCGCGCCGCTTGCTGACTACCGCGAGTTCAACTCACGCCATGATGCTTGATCCGGTGAAGACGGATGCCGGCGCGCTCGGTGATCTCTTTTTCATGAAACATCGGTTAGTGCATTACGACGTGCCACCGGAATTCGCGGAACTGAAAACGCTCGGCTGCCGCGTTTTCGACGACGAAGAAGGTCAGCGTGTCGCGCAAGTCTGGGTCGTGGAAAAGAAGATGCAGTTTTTTCTTTTTCCGGCGGAGCGCGATCCAAAAACGGGAAAGGCGCGGGAATTTTCCGGCTGGCGCTCTATTGAACAGGAGCACTGGGCCGGCGTGGTGAAGGAACAGAACGGAGTTTGTTTCATGGCCACGCTACGGGGAAGCGAAAAAGATCTGGCTCCTTACATTTCCAAACCGAAAAGTTAATTCACCCGCGTCACAACATCGACATTGTCGCGTTGACAGCAACGCAGTGCGATTGAACTTTGTCGCCGCTTACTCGCCAGGGTAGCTCAGCGGTAGAGCAGCCCCGAAAGCTTTCGGGGTTGGTCGGGTTGACGCAACGCGTTCACGCAGTTAAGAAACTTTTCCAAGCCAGGGTAGCTCAGCGGTAGAGCAGGGGACTCATAAGCCCTTGGTCGGGAGTTCAATTCTCCCCCCTGGCAGTTTCAAATGGCATGGGTTTACATTCTTCGCGGCTCTTCCGGTCGACACTACATCGGCTCAGCCGTCGATCTCGATGCTCGGTTTGCACAGCATTTGCGCGGACACACCGCAACAACGAAGCGCTTTGGACACAAACTTGAGATCGTCGCCAAGAAAGAAGTCGCTTCACTCGGCCAGGCTCGGAAATTGGAGCGCGTTCTAAAGCGAAAGAAAAATCCAAGGCTCGCAATTTACCAGTTGCAACGGTAGAGCAGCCCCGAAAGCTTTCGGGGTTGGTCGGGAGTTCAATTCTCCCCCCTGGCAGTTTTTTATCTCGCGAGCGTGATGAATGACGAAAGCTTTATCGGAAAATTTTTCGCGCGGGGAAATTCGTATTGGCTGACTCGATTTGTTATTCTCCGACTGCTCGGTTTCGTTTACGCGGTGGCGTTTTTGATCGCGGCCCGGCAATTGGTGCCGTTGGTCGGCCGAAATGGTCTGACTCCGGCGCATGATTTCCTGTACAACATCCATTCGCAGCTCGGCTCGCGGACCGAAGGAATGCTTGAGGTGCCGACGCTGTTCTGGTTCGGTTGCACCGACCAGGGAATGTCGATCCTCGCCTGGGTTGGATTCGCGCTTTCGCTCGTGGTACTTGGGGGCTACGCGAACGCAATTTTATTGGCCGTGCTTTGGGCGATGTACATGTCGATCGTTCACATCGGCCAGATTTGGTACGGTTATGGCTGGGAAATTCAGCTGCTCGAAACCGGGTTCTTGTCGATCTTTCTCTGTCCACTGCTTGATGGACGCCCGTTTCCGAGATGCCGGCCGCCGATTTTAGTGATCTGGCTGTTTCGCTGGCTCGGCTTTCGCATCATGGTCGGCGCGGGTCTGATCAAATTGCGCGGCGACGAATGCTGGCGCGATCTGACCTGCATGTTTTATCACTACGAAACTCAGCCGATCCCGAATCCGATCAGCCGCTATCTCCATTTTGCGCCGCAATGGTTTCACAAAACGGAAACGCTTTGGAACCACGTGGTTGAACTGGTCGTGCCGTGGTTCTCATTTGGACCGCGAACCGCACGTCACATCGCTGGTGCGTTGCTCGTTGCCTTTCAAATTATTCTCATCATCAGCGGCAATCTTTCTTTTCTGAACTATCTCACGATCATTCCGTTTCTCGCCTGTTTTGACGACACGCTGCTGCGACACGTTTTGCCAAAGCCGCTCGTTAAACGCGCAGAGCGGGCGGCCCAAGAATCGCAACCTTCCCAAATCAACAACATGATCGCTGCTGCATTATCGATCTTAGTTGCGTATTTGAGCATTGCTCCGGTGCTGAATCTCGTCTCGCGCCGCCAGATGATGAATACGGCGTTCAATAGACTCGATCTGGTGAACACTTATGGCGCATTCGGGACGGTCGGCCGCGAGCGCGACGAAATTGTCTTTGAAGGAACGGATGACGCGGTTATCACCGGCGACACGAAATGGAAGGAATACGAATTCGTTGCCAAACCGGGCAACCCGAACCGACGTCCGCCCTTCATCGCGCCTTATCAACCGCGCATCGACTGGCAAATTTGGTTCGCGGCCATGGCTTCTCCCGGGGACTATCCGTGGACATTTCATTTTGTTTGGAAACTCTTGCACAACGATCCTGACACGCTGTCGTTGTTGGCGAACAATCCGTTCCCAGATAAACCGCCGCACTACATCCGCGCGCGGCTGTATCGTTACCGATTCGCACCTCTGGGTGAAAAAGCTTGGTGGAAGCGGGAACTAATCACTGAATGGCTGCCCGCTCTGTCGGCTGATAACGAACAACTGCGTCGGCTAATGGGCGCGATGCATTGGCTCGACTACGGCGATTTGCATTAGAATCCGCGCTTTTTCAGGCGCGTGAATGTCTCTCGCATCATGCGATAACCGAAATGGCCTTGCGGAACGCGTAGCAATTCCGAGCCGCGCCATCTTTGCTGAATCGCGTCGATGTCGGCCGGCCGCGCGATCAAATCAAAATCGCCAGAAACAAAAAGTACCCGCGCTGGGTCGCATAACGGCTGGTTGTGCAGCGGCGAACTAAGATGAAAATGCCGCGCCACCAGTTCAGGCGCGATTCTCGCCCGGCGCAATTCACGCCGCATAAATGCAGTCCCGGGATTTTGCCAGATCGCGTGTTCGACGTTTACAATTGGGCACATCAGCGCGACGAAACGCAGATCGCGTTCCACCATCGCGAGCAAAGCGCCGATCCAACCGCCATAGCTTGTCCCCAGGATTCCGACTTCATGACAGCCTTGTTCGTGCAACGTCGCCATTAATTGCCGCACTTCGATTACGCCTTGCCGCAATCCTTCGGCGTTGCGAACAAGGTCCGCCGTAATTGCCAGCCCGCCATTCCAGTAACCGCGTGGCACTCGCGAGTAGTGATACGGCAAATGAACAAAACACACATTCCAGCCGAGCTCGTTGAATCGCGCCGCCCATCGCCGATAACCGATGTGCGTCGCTGACATCAAAGCGTGGAGCACGAACACAGTCGGCGCAGTTCTTCCGCGCGCGCACGAAAAGAAATCGGCCCGCGCAATGTTGTTTTTCGAGAATTCCGTTTGAATTGGGCTGCGCCATGTAATCGCGGCGCCATTTTCATTTTCAATTGCGCGCGGAAGATCGATCCGGCAGCTGCCGGACGGCGCGGCATAATACTCATGCGGCGTGAGCTTCTCGCATTCAGTGACGTAGCGCTCCATTTCCTCCGCGCTGCGTCCATTTAAGCGATGGCGCGATTGCAACAAATTCATCGATGCACACATCGCTAGGTCGACCGCTGTCGCAGTCGCGCGACGCAGGCTGTACCGTTTTGCTCCACCACGAAGAGCACGAAGATCACGAAGAGGCACAGAATTCTGAACTAATTTTCCTTCGTGTGCTTCGTGACCTTCGTGGTGCAAAATTCGCGAGGATGCTTTCATGCGCTCTCGCGGCGGATGCGGAAGATCGTCGCTCGTCAGTTGAAACTTTTCGCGCAGGTCCGCGTAGAGTCGCTGGAACGCGCCGTTCAGTTCTCGTTCAATCCGCTCGCGCGCGGCTGATTTGCCTAGCTCCGGGAAATGCGAGATCGGCTGGCCGAAAGCGATCCAGACCGGCGTTCGGCGAAGCGGTAACCAACTTCTTTTCGCGTAAAGACGATCGCTTCCGAGAATCACGCATGGCACGATCGGAACGCCGGCCATGTGCGCGAGCGTTGATGCGCCGGCGCGGACTGGCGCGCCTTGAAGCAGTGAACCCGCGCCATCGCGAATGCCGCCTTCCGGAAAAACGCCGACGATCCGTCCATTTTTCAGGCGCTCAATCGCAGTGCGGATCGTTTTCCGATCAGCCCGATCGCGCGCTGCTGGAAAAGCATCCACTGCGCGTAGAAATAATCCGATGAGCGGCACCGGAAAAAATTCGGCCATCGCCATCCAATCGATCTTCCGCCGCACCACCGACGAGATGATGAGCGGATCGAAATGACTAATGTGATTTGAGGCGAGCAGACATCCACCAGCACGATTCAAGTGCTCGGAGCCAACCACGTAAATACGCGTCGAGTAACCAAAGAGCAGCTTCATGAAAAGCGCGGCAATTCGGTTCGATATCGAGTGATAGATTTTTCGAATCATGAAATTCGTTATGCCTCAGCCGCTCGCTCCTGACATTTTTTGAGATCGAGTTTGCCGGAGGCGAGAACGGGAATCGAATCTACACGGCAAACTTTCTTCGGGATCCACAAATTGGGGACACCAGCTTCGCGAAGTTTGTCGCGCAGCTGCGCAAGATCGACATCTACTGATGCCAATAGCACCAGCGCTTCGCCTTTGGCTTCGTCTTGGACGCCTACGATACAAATTATGCGTTCGTCTTTTCCGGAGAAACCAAGCAAGTCGATGATCTTTTGTTCAACAGCTTCGTGCGGCACCATTTCACCGCCGATCTTTGAGAAACGCGAAAGTCGGCCTTCGATGTAAAGAAATCCATCTTCATCGAACCGGCCGATGTCGCCAGTCTTGAACCACCGATCGTGCAAAACATCGGCGGTGCGTTTTTCATCGTGCAGATAACCTTCGAAAATATTTACGCCGCGAAACCACACCATCCCGGTTTCGTGCAGCGACAATTTTCGATCGGTCTCCGGCTCACGAATTTCGGCTGCGATTCCCGGCGCCATTTTGCCGACCGAACCGAGGCGGCTGGACGGTTGAACTTGTTCGCCGGCTTTGGTCGGCTGCGGTTCGGGCAGGTTCACGCTTACAACTGGCGAAGTTTCGGTTAGTCCGTAGCCTTCAAACACGCGCTGCTTGAATCGTTCCTCGAATGCTTTGGCCAGATCGAGCGGAAGTTTTTCCGCGCCAGTAATGATAAGCCGCAAACTGCGGAGCTGCTGCGGCTCCGCTTTGCGCAAATAGCCGCGCAAAAAAGTCGGAGTCGCGAGGAGGAGCGTGAGTTTGTGCTTCTCAATCAGCGCCGCGTTCTTCGTTACTTCAAGTGGATTCGGATAGGTGACGATGCGAACGCCTTCGATCAACGGATACCAAAGGGTGACGGTCGATCCAAAGCTGTGGAAAAACGGGAGCGACGCCAGAATGGCGTCTTCCTTTTTCGCACCGAGTAGTTCGTGGAATTGGGAAACGTTTCCGACGATGTTGCGATGAGAGAGAATGACGCCTTTGGGGTCTCCTGAACTGCCGCTGGTAAAAAGCAGCATCGCCTCATCGTGACCGCCTCGTTTTGGAATCTGCAGCAATCGCACAAGTAAACGAGCCGGGGCGAAGATCGACATCATCCACCAGAAAAGAATTTGGGATTTCAGCCGCGGCATTAATTCGTCCAGTTTCAGCACACGTTGCGGCCAGGGAAAATCTTTCACTCGCTCGATGAATGGCGTTGCCGAAATGGCAACGCCGAGATTTGCTCGCTTACAGGCCGATTCATTCGCGCTGCGGCCGGCGGTGAAATTCAGATCGACCGCGACTTTTCCTGCAAGGGTAACGGCGAGATTTGCAACCATCGAGCCTTTGCCCGCCGGCAACACGATCGCGATCCGTTGGTCAGAAAATTCTTTTCGCAACAAACGGCTTAGCGCCGCGGCCGCGCCGAGTAATTTGGCGCGGCTCAGTTTGGTGTTATCGATCCCATCGATGACTGCCGTGCTAAAGCGCCTGCGTTTCAGACCGCGCACACAAGCTTCAGCAAGATGTCGATTTAACGAAGGTCGCCGGCTAAAGCAGAACTCTCCGAGCTTGAGCAATTCTTCGCGGACGGTCGCGATGTCGGCTGCCTTTGCATCGAGTGGTCTGCCGAATGCAACGGTGACGCGATATGGAATTTCCTTCGGCCATTTGGTGAAGAACTTCCCTCCTTGGAACGAGAAAATTGATCCCCAGAGCCGATCGAGCCAAACCGGAACGACGGTCGCGTTCGCATGTTGCGCAATCAATTCGTAGCCGCGGCGCAAACGCAACAATGTCCCGGATCGCGTGAGTTGGCCTTCCGGAAAAAGACAAACAATCTCGCCCGCGGCAACCTGTTCGGTTGCAGCGCGAATTGCCGAACGTGCATGTCGAATATCGATCGGAATGCAACCGACCGTGCGCAGAAACGGGCGGAGCATCGGCTTGTGATAAAATTCCTGATCGACGATGTAATGAATTGGTCGCGGGCAAGCGAGCTGGAGGACGACGGCATCCACCCAGGTGATGTGGTTAGGCAACAGAAGGCATCCACCTGAGGGTAAATGTTCGATTCCGAGGGAGCGCACTCGGTAAAAACACCTTACCAGCGGTCGCCCTATGAAATGGAGTGCGCGCTCAGCAGCGGATATCGAAGCCATGCGTTTATGGTTTACAATTAGCGCGCAGTCATCTGCAATCGGCAACTCGCGAATGGAAAATAGTGTTCGCCCTCCTCCCGGCGCCCGCACGGCACTCGCGCTATTGCTGGCGATCAACCTTTTCAACTTCATCGACCGCTATGTGCTGGCATCGGTCGAGCCGGAAATTCGTGCCCACTTTTTTGCAGCAAACGATCCGCACGCGCATGCACTGACTGGTTCGCTCGGCACTGCATTCCTGATGAGCTACATGATCAGCTCGCTGATTTTTGGCTGGCTGGCCGATCGATTCTCACGCTGGGCGATTATCGGCATCGGCGTCATTCTCTGGAGCGCGGCGACTGCCGCAACCGGATTAGCCACAACGTTCGCATTTTTGTTTGCCATGCGTCTCTTCGTTGGCGTGGGCGAAGGCGGATACGGACCGGCTGCGCCGACAATCATTGCCGATTGTTTCCCGCTTTCGATTCGCGGCCGCGTCATGTCCTACTTCTACGTAGCGATCCCGGTCGGGAGCGCGATCGGTTATGCGATTGGCGGATTTGTCGCGGCGCACTGGGGCTGGCAAATGGCTTTTTTCGTGGTGGCGCCGCCGGGAATTTTGCTTGGTCTTGCCTGTTTTGGACGACGTGATCCGCGTTCGCGGCCGGATCAATTACAACCGAGACGCCGCGCAAGTTTGCAAGATTACATTGGCTTGGCGCGAATACGCTCCTATGTCTTGAACACGCTGGCGATGACCGCGCTAACATTCGCGATCGGCGGAATGTCGTTCTGGGTGCCGGGATACTTACAGTTTCGCGGTCTGCCACCGAGTAGCCGGATTATTTTTGGAGGCATCCTCGTTTTCGGCGGTCTAACCGCGACACTTTCCGGGGGTGTGGCAGGCGATTATTTTCGAAAGCGATTCGCTGGGTCCTATTTCATCGTCTCCGGAATCGGAGTGATGATCGCCTTCCCATTTTCGGTGTTAATGCTCTTCACGCCGTTTCCCGCCGCCTGGATAATGATGTTCCTGGCAATTTTCTTTCTCTTCTTTAATACCGGTCCATCCAATACCGCGCTGGCAAATGTGACGCAGCCCGCCGTGCGCTCTACGGCTTTTGCTGTCAATATTTTCGTTATTCATTTGTTGGGCGATGCCGCTGCGCCGCCGCTGATTGGCGCGGTGGCCGATCGCACAAACTTGAACGTCGCGTTCTTCGTGGTGTCCGCGATGATGTTCGTGGCCGGACTTTTCTGGTTTTGGGGCGCAAAGTACTTGGCGCGCGACACCGCCGCGGTCGAAGGCGCAAAGATTTGATGTCGATATAAAGAAAAGCGGGAATGCTTTTTGCGCATTCCCACTTTCGTAAATGCGGCCCAATCAGGCCGCTAAATCGTTATTCTTGTTCTCCGCCAGGAGTTGCGCTGGTTTCGGCGCCTTCAGGGCTGCTCTTCTTGTGCGAGCTCTTTTTGCCTGAAGGGCTTGCTGAGGACCCGGCTGAAGATTCCGCGCTGGTCGATTTCTTTGAAGCCTTCTTGCTTGACAGACTGCCGGTTGTTTTCGCCGGCGATTCTCCACTGGTTCCCTGCATCATTTGGTCGTCTTTACGACGCGGGGAAACCGGCGTTACAGTTGCTCTTGGTTTTCCACCGGTTGGAGATGCCTCGCGAGTTGCTTTCGGTGACGCGATTGCAGACGCCGATGTTGTTGCCGAAGCAGTTGCGCTCGGCGAAGAGGTGGCGGACGGCGACGTCGCTGTCTGCGTTTGTGCGATAACGGGAGCCGCGGCAAGACCTAGGATGGCCAGCGCCGTTCCACATCGAAGAGATGTTTTCACATTGTTGCATGAAGTGACGCAAAACGGTTCTGCGTTATTCAGAACCAGACACATACTGTTCGCCGTAAGCGCTTTTCCGAGATGTACCTGAATTCGTTAGGCCGGAATCGGCCAGATCTCGCTACTCCGAAGCATGCTCTTCCAAGTGAACATCATAGGCGCGCGCCTGCGCGAGCGCTTCCGCCGCTTGCGTTGAATGGCCGAGTTTCGCATGCAGCTCGCTTAATAACTTCCAACTGTCAGCGCGGTACCACTGCGGTTGTAAACAGGTGAGCAATTCGTTGATCGCCGCTGCGGTGGCGCCAGTTTCATCGAGCAATTTCACGTAGCGCTTTTCGATCGGCCAATTTGGCGGACCCGTTCGCGCTGCCAGTCGCATCCGCATCAGGTCGACTTTTCCGCTCTCTTTGTTTTCGAGAATGGCCAAAAGTTCGTGCGCTTGCGCGTCGACCAGCGGCATTTGAGTCGCGCGCATAAGTAATTTTCGCGCGAGCTTGAAATCGTTTTGTTTCAGCGCCACTGCGGCAAGATTGATAACGGCCAAGGGTTGATCGGGTTTTTTTTGCAAAGCAGCATGCAAATGCACCGTGGCGTCTTCCAATTTCCCTTCGGTCAACTCGAGCCCGCCCAGATTGATCAGCATTCGGGCTGAATCGCCGCCGTGCGCGATTGTTCGCTCAAGAAACGTGTGTTGATCCTTCCAATCGAAGATTCGTGCGAACGTGCGCGCGCCCAGAAACACGAACCAGAGCACAAACAGTCCAACAATCGCCGGCTCCGTTGTCGATCTTCGCGATTTCAATTTCTCTTCGAGCTCGAAGATTTCGAGAGCGACCGCCAGAAAAAGGAATGCGCTCGGCAGGTAAATCCAATGCTCCGCGGCGGTGGCGTTTAAAGCGACAATCCCGCTCACCGGTAGATAAGCGATCAATGCGAAAAGAAGAGCTATGAACGCCGCGGGGTTGCGTTTGCGTGCTCGCAGCATCCAATAGAAAAACGCGGCGATTAAAACCAGACCGAGCAGCGTTTGTAATTCGCGCCAGGCCGCGTGCGCCAGGCTGGCTTCATCGAACCCGCTTGGCTGGGTTTCTACATCACGATCCATGTGCAGATTCATCGGAAACAAGATGAGTCCTGTGTATTCGGCTACAGCTCGCGCGACAATGATCGGTCTAACCAACAACGGAGGAGGCGGAGTCAGCGACGGCGCCGGGCTATGTTCGGCTCCTGCGCGCAGGCTGTAGTAGCTCGCGGCCACAAACGCCGCCACCGCCACTGTTTTCCAAAGATCGGCCCGATTTTTTCTCAACAGGAAAAAAGCCATTCCGATTAAAGGAAAAAGAAGCCCGCTCTCTTTGCTCAAGACGCTCAAAAGAAGTGCCGCACCGCTCCCGATAAAAAGCAGGAGCTTTCGCGGGCCAAGCGTCCGCGACGCACGAAGCAGCAAAAATAGACCAAGAAATCCGAATGTGGCCGCAAGTGGATCCGCTAAACCCGACACGTAAGCGACGGCAGCGCTCTGGACTGGATGAATTGCCCAGATCAATGCTACGACC
>JALYKJ010000155.1 GCA_030774845.1 Verrucomicrobiota bacterium | reverse complement strand
GATTTGGGGCAATCATTCCTCCACCCAGTATCCGGATTTTTACAACGCAAAGATCGACAATCGCGCGGCGAATGAAGTGATTGGCGACGAGAAGTGGCTGAAGGGCGATTTCATCGCCGCGGTCCAGCAGCGCGGCGCCGCTATCATCAAAGCGCGCGGACTTTCTTCGGCTGGTTCGGCGGCAAATGCCGTTGTCGATACCGTCCGCTTTTTGACCAACGATACGCCGCGCGACGATTGGCACAGCGTGGCGATCTGCTCCGACGGAAGTTACGGCGTCGAAAAGGATCTGATCTCATCATTTCCCGCGCGCGTTCGCGGCGGCAAATGGGAAACCGTGCAAAAGCTTCCGATCAATGACTTCAGCCGCGAGAAGATCGACGAATCGGTCGCGGAGCTGAAAGAAGAGAAATCGGAAGTCAGCGAGCTGCTCGGCGCGAGATAACAAGCCGTTGTCATCCCGATCCCGCAGTCGCGGGAGAGGGATCTCTCCCACGAAGTTTGTGTCACGCTGCGTAACCAGCGCGATCAACGAAGTCTGTGAGAGATTCCTCGCTCTGCTCGGAATGACAGAGCGGATTATTTTAATTTCTCGCCAGTGAGTCTCTCGAACGCTTCAACGTATTTCGCCGCGGTGCGCGCGACCACGTCGCCCGGCAATTTCGGGCCCGGAGCTGTTTTGTTCCAATCGAGTGTTTCGAGATAATCGCGGACGAATTGTTTATCGAAACTCGGCGGACTTTGACCGACGACATAGTGATCCGCCGGCCAAAAGCGCGATGAATCTGGCGTCAGGACCTCATCGATCAGCAACAGTTTGTCATCGATAGTCCCAAATTCAAATTTGGTGTCGGCGACGATGATTCCTCGTTTGCCGGCGTGATCGCGCCCCGCCGAATAAATTTGCAGACTGAGATCTTTTACGCGCTCGGCGGTATCATTCCCGAGAATCTGCGCGCACTTTTTCATGTCGATGTTCTCGTCATGACCGGCTTCCGCTTTCGTCGCCGGGGTGAAGATCGGTTCCGGCAGTTGCGAGCCGAGCTTCAGACCACTTGGTAACTTGATTCCACAAACGCTCTGCGATCGCTGATATTCTTTCCAACCGGAGCCGGCGAGATAACCGCGCACGACGCACTCGACCGCCAGCGGCTTCGTTTTTCGCACAATCATCGAACGACCGGCGAGCTGCTCGCGAAACGGCCGCAACTGTTTGGGGAAGTAATCGAAGTCCGACGAGACAAAGTGATTGTCGATTTTCCCGAACCGGTTGAACCAAAAGGCGGAGAGCTGATTCAGGACCGCGCCTTTCTTGGGGATTGGATCGGGTAAAATGACGTCGAACGCCGAAATCCGATCGGTCGCGACAAACAGCAGGGTGTCGCCGAGATCGAAAACTTCGCGCACTTTGCCACTGCGCAGCTTCTTGATTCCCGGAAGATCGACAATCGATTGTGCGTCGGTTTGCATTTAGCATTCATCGCCATGGCCGGATTAGTCGTCAAACCGCGAGCGCGAATTCTTCATGGGCACGACTGGGTTTTTTCCAGCGAAGTCCTGAAGCTTTTTGGAAATCCGGCCGACGGCGACGTGATCTCGCTCAAGGATGGCCGCGACCACTTGATCGGTAGCGCGATTTACAATTCGAAATCACAAATCGTCGCGCGCCGATTCTCCCGGCAACGACAGGATCTCGATCTCGATTTCTTCAAACGCCGGATCGCGCAAGCTTCAGAGTATCGCGATCGGCGAAACATCGATCCGAAATTGCGGAGGGTGGTCTGGAGCGAGAGCGATGGTTTACCGGGCGTGATCCTCGACCGCTACGGCGACAATTTCGTCCTCCAGACGCTCACACTGGCGATGGATTCACGGAAAGATTTGATCGTGAAGGCGGTCGAGAATGTTTTTTGTAGGGCAAGCGCGTCGCTTGCCGGAGGTAAGATGGCGGCAGGCGGAGCGCCCGCCCTACAATCGATATCCATCGTCGAACGCAATGACTCGCCAGTCCGAAAAGCGGAAGGACTTGAATTGAGTACGAGCGTTCTGGATGGCCAGGCTCCGTCCGGGCCGATCGAAATTGCAATCGACGGGTTGAAATTCGATGTCGATCTTTTGCACGCGCAAAAGACCGGATTTTATCTCGATCAAGCGCAGAATTATTCCGCGCTTTCTCATTTCGCTCCCGATCGTCGCGTTCTCGATTGT
>JALYKJ010000154.1 GCA_030774845.1 Verrucomicrobiota bacterium | reverse complement strand
TCATCGGAGCGTTGGTCTGTGTCTTGGTCTCAGTCGGGACGACTTATGCCCAACAAGTCGAGGTACCGCGCGAGAAAGTTGGCAAGTTGGTTCAACAAACAAACCGCCCGACCGCGCAGCCGGCGGTCGAGGTCCGTCCCCAAACTGTCGCCCTTACTGAGACGTCGAATTTGTCCGCGCCCAAAATTAGCATCGAGCAGATGCGGCAGGCTGGGGCGTTAGCCGCGCAGAAAGTGAAGGAAGAAAACCACGACATCGAAACAGATTCGAGCGAGTCGGATCTGCCAGTTCCGCAAGCGAAGAAACAAGTCGCGGCAACTGCGGTGCGGGCGGTCGATCGACAATCGCGCGAAAGCGAGCCTCCTCCTCCGGTGCAGTCAATCAGTTTCTCTGCGCAGACGGCGTTTACGAGATTGGCGGACGGTTTCGATTTGCCGGTGGGTAGACCTGACGCCCGCGGATATTATAAAGCGCGTGGATTTCGGTCACACGGACATCTCGGCGAAGATTGGGACGGAGTCGGCGGCGGAAACACAGACCTCGGCGACCCGATCTACACGATTGGTGGTGGCGTGGTTGTGTTCGCGCGCGACTGCCATCAGGGCTGGGGGAACGTTGTCATCGTTCGCCACGCATACCGTGAGGGCGGAAGCGGGCGCAATGTCGACTCGCTTTACGGGCACTTGGACAAGATTCTTGTGCGACGCGGCCAAGCAGTGCGACGCGGCCAGCAGGTCGGTACAATGGGCACGGCCCACGGACTCTACGATTCGCATCTGCATCTCGAAGTGCGCAAGAACATCGCGATCGGGATGAGCCGCGATAAATTTGCGCAAGATCTCAGCAATTATTACGACCCGTCGGATTTCATTTTGTCACATCGACATCTGCAAAGCAGCGGCGCAAGCACTCGAGTGGCGATGAATACGTTTACTTACGATTCCAGAATTCACTGGGACAAGCTGCGCAATTACTCGCACGCGCAGACCGGTGGCGACTCGAGCGAATCCGCCTACGCGCTGAAGAAGGCGCTCGCCTCGCAGAGCGCTCACTAGACGATTTGATCTAGATTAAAGTCGCCCCATCAAGGCGAGAACTATCACGATCAGGAGGATCAATCCGAGCCCGCCGCTTGGATAGAAGCCCCAGCCAGCGCTGTATGGCCATGTGGGTAAAGCTCCGAGCAATAGAATAATCAGAATGATCAATAGAATAGTGCGCATCATCCTTGCTACGCAGACGCCGCGGCGGGTGGTCGCTTTTTTTTGACCGAAGCTTGGAAGGCGTGCATTGAAAACCGCTTGCACGGAAGCGGGCGGTTCTTATCATTCGTGGGCAAGTCCCGACTGCGTCTTGCCAGATGCGTCGGGAAAATTTTTTGCCCGAGTTTAAATTGAAATGGCAAACACGATTCTAGTTGGCGCGCAATGGGGCGACGAAGGAAAGGGCAAGATCATCGATGTGCTCACAAACAAGGCCGATGTGATTGTCCGCAGCCAGGGCGGTAACAACGCGGGCCACACTATTGTTCACAGCGGCTCGACTTACATTCTGCATCTCATTCCTTCGGGAATTTTGCGCCGCGGAAAAGTCTGCGTCATTGGCAATGGCGTGGTGGTCGATCCAATCGCGCTTGTGGCCGAGATCGAACATTTGCGAGGGCTCGGCGTGAAAATCGGAAAGAACCTTTTGGTGAGCAATTGCGCCCATTTGGTCATGCCTTATCACCGTTTGCTCGACGAACAGCGTGAATTACGAAAAGGCCGGGCGAAAATTGGAACAACTAAGCGCGGTATCGGTCCGGCATGCGGCGACAAGGCGGCGCGGACCGGTCTCCGCATTTCCGATTTGATGCAGCCGATCTTGTTCGCAAAGAAACTGCAGGCCAAGATCCGTGAGAACAACAGCATTCTCCAGGCGCTCGGTGCGAAGCCGATCAATTATCGCGAAGTCCACGAGAGTTATCTCGCGGCAGGGGAAAAGTTGCGGCCGTTTGTCACGAACACGGTCGTTTATTTGCATCGCGCGCTTCAGCGCGGAAAAGGGATTTTGTTCGAAGGTGCGCAGGGCACATTTCTCGACATCGATCACGGGACATATCCATACGTAACATCATCCAACACGACAGCCGGTGGCGCCTGCACCGGAACTGGTGTGCCGCCGCATCGGATGGACCGCGTAGTCGGCGTGATGAAGGCTTACACAACACGAGTGGGCGAGGGGCCGTTGCCGACCGAGGATCGACGTCTGGCGCAGATGCTTCACTCACTCGGCCGCGAGTTCGGCTCCACCACGGGGCGGGCGCGGCGCTGCGGATGGTTCGACGCGGTGGCTACGCGATACGCGACGATGATTAACGGAATTGATGAATTGGCGATTACGAATTTGGACGGGTTGGACGATGTCGATCCGATCCGGATTTGTGTTGGATACCGGCTGAACGGGAAACGTCTGGACGTTCCTCCTAGTGATGCGGTCCAGCTCGACAATTGCGAGCCAATCTACGAAGAGATGCTTGGCTGGAATAAATCCACGAGTTCTGCGAAAAAACTTTCGCAACTGCCATTAAGCGCAAGAAATTACGTGAAGCGACTTGGCCAACTCACCGGCGCGGAGGTTTCAATCGTTAGTGTCGGCCCCACTCGCGCCCAGACCATCTTTTTATAGCGATGCCTCTCGGCACCAAATCCGTCCCGCGACACATCGCGATCATCATGGATGGGAATGGTCGGTGGGCCAAAGCGCAAGGCCTGCCCCGAATCAAAGGCCACGAGGAAGGCGCCCGAGCGGCGCGCGAATGTGTCGAGGCTTGTGCCGAGTTAAAGGTAGAATATCTGACGCTTTACGCTTTTTCGGCGGAAAACTGGCAACGACCGAAAAGCGAGGTTTACGCCCTGATGCGGCTCTTGGAAAAGTTCCTCAAAGAAAAAACGCCGGAGCTCATCGAAAAGAATGTTCGCTTGCAAGCCATTGGTCGGCTCACCGATTTGCCCGAGGCCTGCCAGCAGCAATTGCACAAGTCGGTCGAAGCGACTGCCAATAACACCGGCGTCACTCTAATTCTCGCACTGAGTTACGGCGGACGACTCGAGATCATCGACGGCATCAAGAGTCTGCTCCGCGCCATTGAGCTCGGTCACATCGACAAGGGCATGATCGATGTCGAGATGTTTAGCAAACATCTTTACACCCGGTATTATCCGGATCCCGATCTGCTCATCCGCACTTCAGGCGAAATGCGGCTGTCGAATTTTCTTCTCTGGCAGCTTTCCTACACCGAAATGTACGTGACCCAGAAACTGTGGCCTGACTTCACCAAAAAGGATTTGTTTGCCGCGGTAGAAGAATACGGGCGGCGTCAGCGGCGTTATGGCGCGGTGGAGTAAATTAAACGAACGCCTCAGCCACGGAGTCGGCGAGCGGTTTGCCGGTGCGCGTCAAAATGAAATTGTTCCGCCTCTTTCGAAGCAAACCCAACCGGACAAATTCGCGGGTTTCGTTTGGAAAGGGCTCCAATAATTTTGCAGGGGCACCATCAAGCGTTCTCAACGAGAGCGCGATTTTTTCGGCGCGTTTCATTTCCGGTGTTAGCTGCTCGACCGAGCCAATGGCGGACCTTCCGCAAAGGACAGCGTCCGAGTAACGCCGAAAGTCCGCGATGTTTTGCCATCGCGTCATACCGACGGTCGAAAACGCGCTTGGGCCGATGCCCAAGTAATTCGAGCCCGACCAATAGGCGCGATTGTGCCCCGAGCGAAAACCGGGCCGCGCGTGATTCGAGATTTCGTAATGCTCGTAACCAGCTGCCTCCAGGATCGACATCGTCATTTCGAAAAATTCTGCATCGGCGTCAGAATTTTGCCGAAACTCGTCGCGCGCGTGCCGCAGAAAAAATTCCGTGTCTTCTTCGTAGGTCAGGCAGTAGGTCGAAATATGCTCGGGCGCGAGTGACACTGTTCGCTCCAATGTGGATTGCCATTGGCGCATCGTTTGTCCAGGCAGCCCGAACATCAGATCGACGTTGATGTTTGAAAATCCGGCGTCGCGGAAAATGGCGAACGATTCCTCGCCTTGTTTTGCGTTGTGCTCACGTCCGAGCAATTTCAGCAAATCGTCATCCCAGGATTGAATGCCTAGACTGATGCGATTGATTCCGAGCCGCTGCAGCAATACCGCTTTACGGGCCGACACACTTCCCGGATTTGCTTCCATCGCCCACTCGATCAGCTCCGATAAGTCGAGCTGGTCGCGGAAACCACCCAGTAAAA
>JALYKJ010000153.1 GCA_030774845.1 Verrucomicrobiota bacterium | reverse complement strand
CCCTTATTTCTATAAATTTCTTAGCGGCGAAGAAACGCTCCGATTTTTTGGGAAACTTTGCCAACTAAACGGTTCACGGCTGAAAAGTCGCGTCCACGAATTGCTCGAGCTTGTCGGCCTAACGAATGCGCGGAGGCAACGATTGAGCACTTACTCGAAAGGAATGCTGCAACGGATTGGTCTTGCTCAAGCGCTCATTAACGAGCCGAAGTTAGTCGTGCTCGACGAACCGACCGCCGGCGTCGATCCCGCCGGCTCGCGTGACATCCGCAATCTTATTGTCGATCTTAAACGGCGTGGCATCACCGTGCTGTTATCCTCGCACTTGCTTACGCAAGTCCAGGAGATTTGCGATCACGTCGGAATTCTTGCCGGTGGCACTCTCGCCCGCGAAGGGCGGCTCGAGGAATTGATCGCAATCGAGAACCGGAGTGAGCTCGTTTTAGAAAACGCGTCCGACGCGCTGGTGAAGGAAATCGAAAAGCTCGCCGCAAATTCCAACGCGAAATTGATCGAGCGGCGAAGATCGACCACCACCCTGGAGCGGCTATTTCTCGACGCGACCCAAAATGCCGAAGCTCGAATTTCGAATGACAAAGGAATGACAAGACCCAAATGAACGACTGCGCTACGATCCCGGCGGCGTTCGAGAAATCGTCATTCGGATTTCCTCCGTCATTTGTCATTCGTCATTCGTCATTGGCCTGAGCCATGGATACTCCGCATCGCGCGTTCTCGCTCGGCCGCATCGGCGCGATCACCACCAACACGCTGACCGAGTTAACTCGCCAAAAAGTTTTCTACATTCTTCTCATTTTCGCGCTGGTCCTGATCGGCAGTTCCGTTTTCATGGCGCGGTTCAGTTTCCAGCAGGAATTCCAGATCCTGAAAGACGTTTCGCTCGGCGCGATGTCGATCTTCAGTTCGCTGCTCGCCATCGTCGCAACGGCGCGTCTTATCCCGCAAGATGTCGAAGACCGCATCGTTTATACGATCCTGGCAAAGGCGGTGCCCCGTTTCGAATATTTGCTCGGGAAACTTTTCGGCGTCCTTCTTTTGCTGGCGATCAGCATCGCGCTGATGAGCGCGATGTTCATTGCCGTTCTTTACACGCGCGAACACACTGTGCTCAACGAAACGATGCGCCAAATGAGCAGCGCGCCGCGCGAAGAGGTTGATGATGCATTAAACGCAGTCCGCGCCGCCGGGCTCAACATCGACATCGTCGCAGGCGTCGCGGTCATTTATCTGAAAGCATGTCTTCTCGCCGCGTTGACGCTTTTTGTTTCAACTTTCGCGACCACAAGCATTTTTACGGTTGTCGTGATGGTGTTCGTGTATTTCATCGGCCATCTCCAGGCGACCGCGCGCGAATACTGGCTGGAGCAACAAAGCGTTAGCTGGATTGCGCGCGCGTTTCTCGCGATCGTCGCGCTGATCTTTCCCGATCTTCAGGCCTTCAATCTAGTCGATGAGATTGTCGCCGGCGTGGCGATTCCCCTCGCGTTATTCGCCAAGACAGCGTTGCTCGGAATTTTTTACACTGTCATCTACACATTGGCGGCGACGTTCGTCTTTTACGGCAAAGAATTATGAGCCGCGTTCTTTTCGCGTTCGCGATGCTTCTCGTTTTTGGCGTGATGAAACTTCCGGCTGAGCGAACAGTTTCGCTGCAACATCGGCAGTTGCATTTTGAAGATGTTGAATTGAATCTCGATCTCCGCGAAAAGATGGGGCAGCTCGGTTTCATCGCCGCGTTGAGCGGCTTCCGCGCGATGGTAGCCGATTTTTTGTTCATCGAAGCGCATGTGGCTTGGGAACAAACCGAGTGGGGACGCGTCCTGTTTTTATTTCGGCAAGTCACAACTTTGCAGCCGCATGTCCCGCTCTTTTGGGACATGGCGGCCTGGCACATGGCTTGGAACGCCAGCGCGGCCGCAATGAATGATCAATCGCAGCCGCGGCTCGCTCTCCGAGTGAAAGCGCAACGCGAATATTTCGGGCTCGGCAAGGATTTCCTCGAACGCGGAATCAAAAATAATCCCGACAAACCGCAGCTCTATGAAGCGCTCGCCCGACTTTATCGCGACAAATTTGATGATCACGCCCGCGCCTCAGAATTTTACGCGAAAGCGGCAGCGTTGCGCGGCGCTCCGAGTTACGACAAAAGATTCTCGGCCTACGAGCTCTCGTATTGCGAAGGAAGGGAGCGTGAAGCTTACGAGCGTTTACGCGCGCTTTACGACCAAGGCAAAAAGGAACGGCTCCCGACTTTGATCAAACGTCTGAAACTTCTCGAAGACAAACTGAACGTCCCAATGGACCAACGCATTCCGGATGAATTGCGCTGACTTCTGTAGGCTCCACCATCCCCCGGCGGAAGAATGAGTTCGATTGCCGCTGAGGACAGCGGCCTCTACAGTGGCGACTAGACC
>JALYKJ010000152.1 GCA_030774845.1 Verrucomicrobiota bacterium | reverse complement strand
GCTTTGCACACGGTAGTCGTAGTACGGTTTAATGAACGTGAAGGCGATGACGATACGCGCGAGAACCGTCCCGATCGCCAATTGGCCGTAAAAGTAACCTCTCGTTTTGAAACCTTCGGCTGGAGTCCCGAGAAAAGTGGCGGCGCTTGTCTCCGCGGCAATGATGGACGCGAGCACGGCCCACCACGGAATAGAGCGCGAACCGAGCGAGAATTCGTCCAAGTTTCGATTTCGTCGTCCAGCCCACAGTCCCAGCGCAACGATGCCCACGAAGTAGACGAGTAGAACCACTGCGTCGATCGCGAGCCGTCCATCCATGTCGAGCTTACTTAGCCACAGATGAGCACAGATTTACACAGATAAAGAAATAGAAAACCGGATCCGTCATCTGTGTTTCATTCGTGTTAATCTGTGGCGAGAAGACTGTGATGAAACTGGTTGAGATTCCTGCACCAGAGTTTGACTTGGCGATTACACTCGATTCCGGCCAGGTCTTTCATTGGGACAACGTCGATAGCGGATTCGTTGGAGCGATCGGAGATCGACCGATCTACGTCGAGCAACGTGGAGACTCGTTAGTGACGAGCTGGGAAGATGAAAAACTGATCCGCAATTATTTTGCGCTCGACCATCCGCTGGCCGAAATTTGCGCGTCGTTTCCAAATGACCCGGCCATGAAGGCGGCGAGAAAATTTTGCCGCGGACTTCGCGTCATTCGCCAACCAAAATGGGAATGTCTGGCGACTTTCATTTGTTCATCGATGAAACAAGTCGCGCACATCCGGCAAATCTCGAGAAAGCTGCGGGAACGGTTCGGTCAGACGCGGCAGATTGACCCGCCTTCGTCAAGGCTCCGGCGCGGCAAAGCCAGTCAAACGATCGACACCTTCATCGTTTACACGTTTCCGTCGGCGGAGCGGATCGCCCAAAGTTCAGAGAAAGAACTGCGCAAATGTGCGCTCGGTTATCGCGCGAAAAATTTACTGGTAACGGCACGCGTGGTTGCAAGCGGAGATGTCGATCTCGAGAAGTTAGGAACACTCTCTAATGTCGATCTTCGCGCGCGGTTGTGCGAGTTGCCGGGCGTGGGCGCGAAGGTTGCTAATTGCGTGATGCTCTTTGCCTACGAGCGGTTAAGCGCGTTCCCGATCGACGTCTGGATCGAGCGGATTCTACGCGAAAAGTATTTTCCGCGGGCGCGAAAATTGAACGCCAAGCGGCTTCAGGCGTTCACACAGAAATACTTCGGCGACCATGGCGGTTACGCACAGCAATACCTGTTTCATCACGCGCGAACGACCAAGCGAAAGAGGAAAGGTAGGTCGTTTGTCACGATCTCGGGCGTGAGATAATGTTTTGGTTCTGAATTCATGACCACGGCAGAGTTCATCATTGGCAATTCGGCGGACGATGCGACCGAACGGAAGAAGGAGGCGCGCAAGATTCTGTTGGCGCTCCTGGCCGCGCTCTGCATTCACCTGCTCATCGGATATTCGCTGGCGGTGTTTGGCGGACTGCTTTATTCGCCATTTTCGGTGATCGAAGAAGACAAACCAGTCGAGCTCACGTTTGTCGATCTTGCCACGCCTGCGCCGACCAAGAACGCGATGTTCATTCCGAGCGACGAATCGAAGCAGACCGAGCAACCCAAAGAAAAAACATTTGAGTCAAACGCCAATTCAATCGCTGCGAGCGAGGTTCCGCCGACCAGCAATTTGCCATTACCGTCGCAGCAGGGAGTGGATCGAACGAACCTCGATCTGGATACGCACCGGCAGTCGTTACCCACCGACGGCGCGCAGCCTCAGCCAAGTGTGGCTCAGCAATCAGCGACTCCGCAACCGAGTGTGCAACCGACGCCCATCTCGAAGTCGGAAGAGTTTGCGATGTTAACTACGAGCCCAACGCCGCGACCGAGTGTCGCCAGCACACCGCAAGCCCCCAGATCTTCGTATCAACCATATAAAGAGAAGACGCGCTTGGCGGGTTCGATCACCAATCGGGGCACTTCCGCAGTGAACGCAATCGGCACGCCGCTTGGCCGTTATCAAAAAATCCTCTTCGACGCAGTTGGATCCCACTGGTATGCCTACATTGAAGAGAAGGCTGATTTGGTTAGCCTCGGGACAACTCGGGTCACCTTTTGGGTTGACCGCAGCGGGCGGGTAAAGAATCTCAAAGTGATCAGCAACGATTCCAACGAAGCGTTTGCAAACGTCTGCCTTCAAGCGATTCTCGACGCGAAGTTACCACCTATTCCAGAGGACGTAGCGAGCGCGCTGCCGCCGGAAGGTCTGGAAAGTGAAATTGCGTTTACCACCTTTAGTAATCGATGATTCTTAATTAAATGCTGGACGTATTCCAAACTGTTGCCGGTTTTTTTACCAAGGGCGGCATTTTCATGTGGCCGTTGCTGGTGTGCTCCATCGTTTCGCTCACGGTTATTATTTTACGGACGCTGGCGTTACGGGAAAAAAATGTTCTGCCACTCACGATTGAAAGCGAAATGGAACGCCTCGCGCCCGGCGCAAATCCGGAACGGCTCCTTCGCATTGTGC
>JALYKJ010000151.1 GCA_030774845.1 Verrucomicrobiota bacterium | reverse complement strand
GGCTGATGGCGAAACCGTCAGCGGCCAGGAACACGAGCGCGGCTCAAAAACTCCCGGGCTCCACCACGACGAAAAGTCCGACGGCGCCGAGTAGACGACGGCGCGGTGGCGCTGACAGATCGCCAGTGCTGCTCGTCACCGGTCACACTTCCTAACGGTTATTCCAACGCCGCTTGGCAGAAATGTGGTGATTATTGGCATTGCTGCCAATTGCCTACCGCGAGATGATTGCGGTCATGAATTCACAAATCAAATTCGGATTGGTGGGCGCAATTGCGCTCTTGGGGATCGGTCAACTCATCGCCAGTGCAGCTCCGGCCGAAGCAAATTCCCTCAAGCCTCCAGCTCAAGGAAGTATTCCCGTTGCCTTTGTCATTTCAGAAGGCGCAGTGATCATCGACTTTTGCGGGCCATGGGAAGTTTTCCGTGACGTCAACATTCCCGGCCGCCGGGACGCTCCGTTCCGTCTTTACACCGTCTCCGACAAAACTGATCCGATTACTGCGGGCGGCGGGATGAAGATTGTCCCCAACTATACGTTCGCCAACGCGCCCGCGCCGAAGGTCATCGTCATCCCCGCTCAAAGTGAACCGAGCGCGACGATGTTGAAATGGATTCGTGAATCGACCAGGGACACCGACGTGACGATGTCGGTTTGCACCGGCGCATTTGTTCTTGCGAAAACGGGACTCTTGTCCGGCAAATCCGCCACCACGTTTCACGCCGCATTTAATTCTTTTGCGATGGAGTTCCCCGATATCAAACTCAAGCGCGGAGCTCGCTTCGTGGAAGATGGCAACCTCGCCAGCGCCGGCGGACTTTCTTCAGGCATCGATCTCGCGCTTCGGGTGGTCGGGCGCTATTACGGTCGCGACGTCGCCCAGAAAACTGCCTACAACATGGAATATCAGGGGCAAGGCTGGATGAACGCGGATTCCAATCAGGTTTATGCCGCCCCGCCGGTCTCCACCGCCGAACATCCGCTTTGTCCAGTTTGCGGCATGGATGTCGACGTCGCGACCGCGCCAAAGTCTGTCTACAAAGGCACCACTTATTATTTCTGTTCCGACGACGATAAGAAAACCTTCGACGCTGCCCCGGACAAGTTCGCTGACGCAACATTGAGAAGATGAGGACAGGATGAACAAAATTGTCCGAATTAAAGAAATCCATTCTGCCGATTCTGTAAATTCTGTCTAAAGACCTGTCTTAAGAGAATAGTGACGAAAGATCGAGATAATGGCAGTTCACCACGAACGCGGCGGATCGTGTTCGTGGCCGCGCCGGGAACCGAGATCCTCGATCTGGTCGGGCCGCTGCAAGTCTTCGCTCGCGCTGCGGAAATGTTCGGCAAACAAAATCCCGGATCTCCTCCAATTTATTCTGTCGAAGTCATCAGCGCCTCGTCCCAACGATCGCTTGTGACGAACTGCGGCGTACGCATCACTGCGCATAAGACGTTTCGAGAAGTGCGCGGAAAGATCGACACTCTTCTCATCGCCGGCGGCAGCGCGATCGAGCAGGATGAAATAAACGCGGACGTCGTTCGCTGGTTGAAAAAGATTGCCGGACGAATCCGGCGAATCGGCTCGGTTTGCACTGGTGCGATGTTGCTTGCTCGCGCCGGTTTGCTCGATGGCCGCCGCGCAACGACGCATTGGAACTGGTGTCACATTCTGATCAAGCGCGCCCCGCGCGCGGACGTTGATCCCAACCCAATCTTCATTCGTGACGAAAACGTTTACACGTCGGCCGGAGTCACCGCGGGAATGGACCTGGCATTGGCGCTGGTCGAAGAAGACTACGGTTCGCGTCTGGCGCTGCAGGTCGCGCGAAATCTCGTGCTCTATTTGCGTCGGCCAGGAGGACAATCGCAATTCAGCGCCGCGCTTTCCCTGCAATTGACCGACCGCAAACCGTTGCGCGAGCTCGAGTCATGGGTGCTCGATAACTTGAACAAACCGCTCACTGTTCCCGTGCTGGCGCAGCGAGTGGCGATGAGTCCGCGCAATTTCGCGCGAGTCTTCACCAAGGAAATGAAGACCACGCCCGCGAAGTTTGTGGAACGCTTGCGCGTGGAAGCCGCGCGACGACGACTGGAAGAAAGTCAGAACAGCATGGAAACGATCGCCGGCGAATGCGGCTTCGGAAACGTCAATTCGATGCGCAACGTTTTTCAGCGGGCGCTAAAAATTGCACCCGGACAATATCGCCGCCACTTCCGACACGTGAAACGCCCGACGCGAAAGCAGCGTACATCGCCGATCTAAATCTATCCCCTGCCCTCTGATCTCCGTCTTCTGTCTTCTGTCTTCTGTCTTCTGTTCTCTAATCTCCGTTGGTTTTCTACTTTCTAATTCCTAATTTCTACTTCGGGCGCCTTACTCCTTGTCGTAAACAGCTTTGCCGCTGAACTTCTTTCCGCTCGCGTCGGTACCGTTAAGGGTCACCGTGCGCGATTTGCCATCTGCCGCGACGGTGATCTTCCCCGACCAGACCATCTTGCCGTCCTTCCAGGTGGTGATGTCGTTAGTGCGATCATTTACCACTCGGTAGGCCACGGAGTTGTAAGACAGATTCCCTTTCACCGGGTAGGCTTTCCCATCAAACTTCCCGACCCAGACGCTGTGCGTCGGTTTCCCATCCTTGTCTACGCCGTCCACGGTTACCTTAATCTTGTCACCCTGCTCCGCGTAAACGACGGTTGTATTTTTTCCCATCCCAGCCGGGACCTTTGATTTCGCCTCATTGAGCTTCCAGCTGCCGATGTGAGGGTTGGCCGCAAAACAGACTGCCGCCATAACCGAGAGAGCGACAGCCACTACTGCAATTCGAGTTTTCATGCGGCGATTCCGGCAGAAATGCCGCTACACGTCAATACCAATGCGAGTGCGACGCTTTTCTACTTTCTACTTTGCGTAACGCTCGCTTCGAGCGCGAATCGCGCTGGGTTGAGATGCGCGAGACGCGCCTTTAATTTTTCGAGCTCTTGCGCCGGGCCATGCACTTCTACTCGGGTGAGATCGGCCATCGTCAGCATCGCCGCGAGCAGCGCGCCAATGTTTATAAAGAAGGCAGACGAACTAGTTCCCGTTATTTCGTTCGCAATATTTTTTGCACCGACGACGTTGTGCCATCCTGGTACGTCACCTGAACAGCGGCGTACTCGGTGTTTCTCGGAACGGTCAGCAGAATATCCTGGCCGACTTCAAACATCTTGTCAGTCGGCTTGAATTTGAAAGTTTTGTCCAGCGCATCGCTGTTTAGCGAGTAGCGCACTTCTTTGATAATCGGCCGATAACTCATTAGCGCGGTGAAATAGAGGAGCAGCTTCCCGTCGTAATCGCGAAATTCGAGCCACGAATTCGAGATCGAATTGAGCGTCCATTTGGTTTGCGCCAACCGTTCGCCCATCGTTGAAAACTTGAGCGTGTAAGGACCGTTGGTGTGTCCATCCTTATCCACGTATTTCACTTCGACCAGGTGCTCGCCCGGAGAGAGATTCGGCAGCGGAACATAGGTGTTCACCATCTGCTCGCCCGTGTGCACATTGCGCATCGGCAGAGAACCGGTGGACTTGAATTCCCCCTGTCGGTCGAGCCGGTAGAGAAGCTCCTTCGCCGTGTACTCTGTCAGCAAAAAAGTGGCGCCCCACCCGCCGTTGCCCTCCTGCAACGTCAGGGTTACCGGATTTTTCGCGACGATCTCCGGCATGCTCGAAAGTTTTGCCCAGCGAACGTCCGCCCCCTCGATCCATTTCTGCGCTTCTTTCTTGTCGATGAAATATTTTTCGAATTTTCCCGCGGCCTGCGCTTCCCGGAACTTTTCCAGCCACTCCTTTTCCGCGCGTTGATCGGCCAACGTC
>JALYKJ010000150.1 GCA_030774845.1 Verrucomicrobiota bacterium | reverse complement strand
GGAACGGTCTTGGCGTGGCGCTTCACGCCGAGTGGCCGATGATTCAGATCGCCGAATTGACCGGCGTCGTCGGATTATCTTTTGCGATCGCGTTCGCAAACATCATCGCCGTGACCACGCCGCTGCGTCTGTTTGTGGAGGCGCGAACACATCAAATGCGACCGCATTTCGATCTAACCCTGACAATGATCGGCATCGTCGCGCTGCTCGCATTCGGTTTGCATCGCGTCCAACATCCTTCGCCGGCAAAACCACTTCGCGTCGCTGCCGTTCAGGCCGGGGTCCCGCAACTGCAAAAATTCGATCCGCAATTCACCGGCGAAGTTTTCGAACGCTTCCGGCGCTTGAGCGAAATAGCGCTGGCCGCAAATCCGCCGCCAGATTTGTTGGTCTGGCCGGAAAGCTCGATGCCCGATCCAGTTCGTGATCAGAACACCGAGAGCTATCGTTTCGTCAGCGATTTTTCGACCGCGACGAAAACGGATTTGATGCTCGGCACGCTCGACGTTGAAGACGGCCACGATTACAACGCAGCGCTGCTCGTCTCGAACAGCGGCGAGCGAGTGCAAGTTTATCGGAAGATTCATCTCGTTCCATTTGGTGAATACATTCCGCTTCGACATTCGTTTCCGCTTTTCGCGGCGGTCGCGAACACGTGGGTACCAGGCGATTTTACCGGCGGCACAGAACACACGGTCTTTAGCCTAACGAACGAGGGCGTCCGCGCCGCGCCGCTAATTTGCTTTGAAGATACCGTCGGCGATCTCGTGAGACGATTTGTCGTCAAGGGCGCAAATCTCCTCGCCGATGTAACAAACGACGGTTGGTTTTTGCATTCGTCCGGCTCCCAACAGCATCTCGCCAACGCGGTCTTTCGCTGTGTCGAAAATCGTCGACCGATGATCCGCGCCGCGAACACAGGCGTGACTTGTTTTGTGAATGAGTTTGGACGAGTCACTCAGATTCTACAGGATGATACCGGCAACACTTTTACCGAAGGCGTTCTAACCGGCGAGATCAATGTTCCGCAAGATCCGCAACTAACCTTCTATGCGAAGCGCGGTGAGTTGTTCGCCGAATTGTGCGCGGCTGTGACGGCGATTGCAGTCGTCTTCATCTTCGTTAGGCGAAAGCAAACGTGATATAAATCAACGATGGCCGTTCAACTCCCACTCGATCGTTTGCGCGAGGTTTGGCCAAAGGACCTTCGCAGCACACGCGTCGGCGCACTGTTGCATCCCGCTTCTGTTTCATCACAACTCGAACACGCGTCGCGCATTCTCGAAAAGCTGAATGGCGAACTGTTCCGGCTGACCGCGCTTTTCGGTCCACAACACGGATTCCTCGGTCAGACCCAGGACAACATGGTCGAGTGGAAAAGTTACGAGCACACGCTCCTGCACATTCCTGTTTACAGTTTGTACGGCGAACATCGCGAGCCGACCGCCGAGATGCTCCAGGATCTCGATGTTCTCTTGGTCGATCTTCAGGATATCGGTTCGCGTTATTACACTTTCATTTGGACGCTCTATCTTTGCATGCGCGCTTGTGAGAAACACGGTCCGCACGTTGTTGTTCTCGAGCGACCGAATCCAATCAACGGCGTCACAATTGAAGGACCACCGATTGAGAAAGGGTGTGAATCGTTCGTCGGCATGCATCCGATTCCGGTGCGTCACGGCAAAACAATCGGCGAATTGGCCACCCAGTTTCGCGACGAAGCCTTTCCGAAATGTCGACTGTCAATCTTGCCGATGAGAAATTGGGAGCGCGCAATGTGGTTCGATCAAACTGGACTGCCATGGGTGATGCCGTCACCGAACATGCCGACACTCGAGACCGCGACGGTTTACCCTGGAATGTGTTTGCTCGAAGGAACGAACATTTCCGAGGGCCGCGGCACTACGCGACCGTTCGAAATTTTCGGCGCGCCTTTTATCGATGCGGAATCGCTTGGTCGGGAGCTCAACAACTTGAACCTGCCGGGCGTTGTCTTTCGCGAAAATTATTTTCAGCCGACGTTCAACAAATTCGCGGGCGAGCTTTGCGGCGGCGCCCAGATCCATGTGCTAGACCGAAGCGCCTTTCGTCCGTTTCAAACCGGCGTTGAAATCATTCGCTGCATTCGAAAATTATACCCGGAGTCATTCGCGTGGAAGCAACCGCCTTACGAATACGAGCTGGAGAAGCTGCCGATCCAGATTTTGCTGGGTGGACCGGCCGTCGATTTCTTTGGCGAATAATCATCTTCGCCATCACCGCCGGTTCGATGTCGATCTTGCCGGGAAGTTATGGCGACATTCCATGGCTGGAAGTGGTGCAACGGCTCGCCTACGAAAATGAAAAACTCGCACGGCGTCCGCAAGGTCACGCCGGCGAATATTTCATCGTCTGCACACTTTATTACACACCGAAGGAATCCGGTTTCACTTTCGAGCGCGGCTTTGACGCGACTCGGGTGACAAAGCCCGGATTGCACGGTCGAACTTATCCGCGCGATTTTCTGCGCTCGGTAAAAAAAGAGGGCTACGGTCGAATCGTCACGCCAGTTAACGGCCACAATTATATCCGTTACAATGACGGCGGCTCTTACAGTTTTTCGTCCGCGCCGAGTGGAGGCGGCGGCTCTTTGGTCGCGCGCTTTTCCGCCGCTGCAAAAACTCAGGGCGCTCTGCATCGCGGTCTCGTGCTCGAAACACCGGCCGCCGAAGTCCAGCGCGTCTTCGGCAGCACGCGCTGGAAAATTGTCGATACCGGTGGCGGTTTGCGCCGCTGGCAGCTCGATTGTTATTACGGCGAAGACGAACCGCTCGGACCCGGAAAATTCATGGCGCGTCCGCGCGGGACCACTTTTGAGTACGCTTACTCGATCGCGCGAGTGAGCAAATGAGTCCGTTCACGATTCGGCTGGCGTTTCAGGGCGACCTGCCGTTCTTTCTGGGCTCGAAAGTTTCCATGGTTGAACGCCAACTATCCGAGAAAACTTCGGTCAAGGACGTCATCGAAGCCTGCGGCATCCCGCACACCGAGGTTGATTTGATTCTGGTGAATGGCCAGCCGGTCGATTTCGCCGCAATTTTAAGGCAAGACGTTGAGGTCGATGTTTATCCACCGAACGAAACATGCTCTCCACTTTTCCCAGAAGATCGACTGCAAGTGCGCGATATCGAGAAGTTTGTCGCGGATGGTCATCTTGGAAAGCTTGTCCGCGACTTGCGCCTCCTCGGCATCGACGTCGGCTACGATCCACTCGTCGAGGATCGACAATTAGTGAGGATTGCCACCGGCGAGAACCGCGCTCTTCTGACCCGCGACCGGCGTTTGCTGATGCATGCGATTGTCCGGCACGGCTACTATCTCCGTTCGCAGGACCCGCTCGAACAAACTTTCGAAGTCCTGCGCCGATTCGATCTTGGCTCCGCTTTGGCTCCATTTACTCGTTGTCTGCGGTGCAACGCTCCGCTCGAGCCGGCAGAAAAAGCAAACGTGATCGGTCAGCTCGAACCGCTGACAAAGATTTATTATGAGCAATTCCGGCGCTGCAGCGGCTGCGGGCAGGTTTACTGGTCGGGCTCGCACTTCGAAAAGCTGCAAAAACGGATCGAAACCATTCGATCGCGTCTGACCGGCGAAGATATCTCATAACCGAAGCCTTGTCACCGGCCGACACGAACGGCAGACTCGCCGTTTTATGCAAAAGCTAATCTCCCGGCGCTGCGCGGTCGCGACGGTAATCATCGCGCTAACAGCAGGCGCGCACGCGCAAGGTCCAGCCCCGTCGCCGCTGATATCACTACCTTCCCCACCCCCGGCAAAAGTTCCGGCCATTGCCCCGCAATCAAGTCCGCCGTCGGCGCTGACAAAATCTGATTTTGAAACGTTCCTCGACGCGCTGGTTCCATCGCAACTGCAAAATCGAGACATCGCCGGCGCCGTTGTCTCGGTTGTTAAGGACGGCCAGATTCTTTTCGCAAAAGGTTACGGGTACGCTGATTGCGCTGCGAAGAAACCGGTGCTGGCTGATCAAACATTGTTTCGCCCTGGCTCGATCTCGAAATTATTTACCGCGACGGCGGTGATGCAGTTGGTTGAGCAAGGCAAGCTCGATCTTGATCGCGACGTAAACGACTACCTGGATTTCGCGATTCCAAAAACCTATCCCGAGCCGGTCACGCTGCGACGATTGCTCACGCACAGCGCGGGATTCGAGGACGTGCTGAAGAATCTTTTCGTGCCGAACGAACGAGCGATAAAATCGCTACGCGATTATCTTGTCGCGACGATGCCGGCACGGATTTTTCCGCCAGGCAAAGTCGTCTCTTATTCTAACTACGGATTCACGCTCGCCGGATACATCGTGGAGCGCATCAGCGGCGAGAAATTCGAACGCTACATCGACAATCACATTTTGAAGCCACTGCGGATGACGACCTCGACGTTCGATCAGCCGCTCCCGCTTGCGCTCACCCCGCAAATGTCTCAGGGCTATCTCGCCGCCGCGAAGAAACCGCGAAGCTACGAGTTCGCGAACGTAGCCCCGGCCGGCTCGCTGACGACGACCGCCACTGACATGACGCGTTTCATGCTCGCGTTCCTTCAGGATGGCACTGTCGACGGCGCTACGATTTTGAAGCCAGAGAGCGTGCGCATGATGGAAACACGCCAATTTGAATTACACCCCGCGCTCGCCGGATTAGGCCTCAATTTCATGGAGTATTCGATGAACCCGCGCATCATCGGCCACGGTGGCGACACGATTTATTTTCATAGCGATATGTGGCTTTGCCCGGAAGCGCGATTCGGATTTTTCATTTCCTACAACAGCGCCGGATCAAAGCCTGGCGGCGGCCGCGGCGAGGTGTTCCGCGCTTTCCTGAATCGATATTTTCCCAGTCCCGCTGAACCGAAGGTCGATGTCGATCCAAACACAGCGAAAGCGGACGGCCGCGCTGTTAGCGGCGTCTATGAAGTCACTCGCCGCGGAGAAACCACGTTCCTAAAACTGCTGGCGTTACTCGGACAATTCAGCGTCCACACCGATAAGGAAGGCGTGCTGACGATCGAAGAAATGAAGAACCAGCGCGACCAATTAAAAAGATGGCGCGAGATCGCACCGTTCGTTTACAGCGAGATCGACGGGCGGGAGAAGATCGCATTCCGCCGCGATGCGTCCGGCGCCGTACGTGAAATGCTCCCCTTCCCTGCAATTTATGAAGGGCAGCGCGTTCCGTGGTACGCGAGCAAAGTTTTCCTGCAGCCGGTAATCGGCGGGAGTTTGGGACTCGCTCTGTTGACCGTGCTGCTTTGGCCGGTCGCGGTCATCGTTCGCAAACGATATCAGCACCCCTTATTCAATGCGAAAACCGACCGTGTCTTATATTTTCTGTCGCGCATTGTTTGCCTTTTTGAATTGATCTTCATCGCTGCTCCAGCGATCGCGTTCAGCCGCGCGTTGGAAAATATCGCCATCCTTGGTGACGCCGTGGATCCCTGGTTGCGCGTTCTTCACGTCTTCGGCTGGATCACGATGGCAGGCGTCGTTCTTTTGATAATTGTTGCCATTCGCTTTGCCACACTTCCCGGGCACGGACTTTGGTTTCGGACGCATGCAATCTTGCTTGCGATCGGCGGAATCACGTTCGGATTATTTTGCTGGCAATATCATCTGCTGGATATCTCGGTGAAATTCTGATCGGCGCGACCGACTGATGAATCCAATCCGCCGGGGAATTCTGATTGCGATTAGCGTCGCCACGTTTCGCGCAACGCTTCTCGCCTACGGACCGACCGGTCACGAAATCGTCGGCGGAATTGCCGACAGACTGGTCGCGAACACGCCAGCCGGCGAGAAAATCTACGCGCTGACCGACGGGATCACATTGGAACGCGCATCGGTCATCGCCGATGAAATCAAAGCCTGGGACAAAAATGGTGTTGACGACATGAACGCGTTCCCGCATTACGCCGAGCACGCACAGATCGACAAGCAGCTGCGCGATTTCTGGCGGGCGAATCCACCAACGCAGGATCCTAAATCGGCGGCGCCATCACATCATTGGTTTCACTACACCGATGTGCCAATTCTTAACCTCGAAAAATATTCCGGCGGAAGAACCGGACGCACTCAATGGGACATCGTTCACATGATTTCCTATTGCGTCGATGTTCTGCGTGGTGAAATCCCCGAAAATAATCTGCGCAAAATCACCAGGCCGGTCGCGGTGATTTTGCTCGCGCACTATGTCGGCGACATTCATCAACCGCTCCATGTCGGCGCTGAGTATTTCAATCAAGCCGGACAAGCGGTTGATCCCGATAAAAATCAGCCGGGCATCGAAGACGAAGGCGGCAACACGCTGATGTTGCGGCTGATCCGCGGCACGCCGGAGGAAATGGCTCATCGCGGTTTGAAACTGCACGGCTTTTGGGATTACGAAGCCGTCATGGCGAATCTGCCGCCGATGTCCCCCACTCTCTCGAAAGAAGAACGCTACCAGAAAATCGAGCAAGCAAAACGGAAGTTGATCGATCGGTTGGTGAAAGAACAACCCAAAAGCTGGAAAGCTCCCGGAGGTGTCGCATTAAAAAATTACGGCGAATTCTGGGCCGACGACATTCTGCCGATCGCACGCGAAGGGCATGAGCGACTCCAATTCATCAATGTCCATGAGACTGTTGATCAGGGCCGCAAGGTCATGGCTGGCGACGCGAGAGAGAAAAATGCGCCCGACCACGCCGGGTATGCTGATTGGTCGGCCAAAATTGTGCGCGAAGAATTACACAAGGCCGGCTGGCGTCTCGCCGATCTCCTTCAGCAAACGCTAACACCGACATCTACGACTTCAGCAGCACCGATCGTTTCGGAGTCGACTCAATCAGAACCGAGCGCACCGCCGCCGACCGCGGCTTTTGCCCCGTCAACGCCAGCGACGACTTCGGGTTTCGGCGCATATCCTGCGAACTACAAGGAAAGAAAATCGCGTTCGCTGTGA
>JALYKJ010000149.1 GCA_030774845.1 Verrucomicrobiota bacterium | reverse complement strand
GCTTGGAGGCGTGGGAATCGCGCCACGTTAACCCCGAAGGCGAGATCATCGAAGTCCTGGGAGCCGCAACGGCGCCTGGCATCGACATGTTGTCGATCATTCGGAAATACGACTTGCCGACTGCGTTTCCAAAAAGCGTCGTTGATGAAGCGAATCGGATTCCGAAATCAGTCGAGCAACGCATGGTCGAAGGCCGCAAAGATTTGCGCGACAAATTCATCGTCACCATCGATCCGGACGACGCGCGCGATTTTGACGATGCCATCGACGTCGAAAAGATCGACAACGAAGGTTGGCGGCTCGGCGTTCACATCGCCGACGTATCGGCTTACGTAACTCCGGACAGCCCGCTGGATCGCGAAGCGCGCCGAAGGGGCAACAGCGTTTATTTGCCCGATCGCGTCATCCCGATGTTGCCGGAGCGATTGAGCAACGGTGTTTGCAGTTTGAATCCGGGCGTCGATCGCCTCACCCATTCCGTTTTCGTTGAATTCGATAAGAGTGGACGCGCAAAAAACGCGCGCTTTGCCAGGAGCGTGATCCGCAGCGCGCGGCGGCTAACTTACAAAGAAGCCTACGCAATTCTGCAAACAAAACCCAACGGCGAGCTCAGCCGGCGACTTCACGTCGCGTGGGAGCTTGCTTCGCTGCTGCGCCGCAAACGTTTCGAGCACGGGTCGCTCGATCTCGATTTTCCCGAGGTGAAGGTATATGTCGATCCAGCAGGCAAGCCGATAAGACTCGAGCGCGTTGAGAACGATGAATCGCATCAATTGATCGAGGAATTCATGCTCGCGGCCAATGACGCAGTTGCGCGCGAGCTTCGACGCAGATCCATCGCCACCATTTATCGTGTCCATGAAGATCCCGATCCGGAAAAGCTCGCCGAGTATCGTGAATTCGTCCTCAGCTTTAACCACAAGGTCGGCGACCTGTCGCACCGGAAAGAAGTGCAACGGTTCCTGGCTTCGATTCGCGGCAAGCCGGAAGAACAGGCGCTCAAAATCGGTTTGCTAAAAAGTTTGAAGCGGGCGCGTTATGCCGCGCAGCCGCTCGGACATTATGGCCTGGCCAAAGCAAACTATCTGCATTTCACCAGCCCGATCCGGCGCTACGCCGACCTCGTCGTGCATCGCACACTGGCCGAGCACGCTTCGCCGCGACGATCGAAGATCGACATCGGACAAATCGAATCCCTGGCCAACCACATTTCGGATACCGAACGAAACGCGGCCGAGGCCGAGATTGAATCGGTTCGACTAAAGAAGCTCCAGTTTTTCGAGCAGCAGCTCGAGGAGCGCAATCCGCAAGTCTTCCGCGCCGCGATCATGGACGTTCGTAATTATGGCCTGGTCGTCGAACTGCCGGACGCGCTTGTTACCGGCGTGGTGCACGTTTCGACGCTGGGCGATGATTTCTATGTCTTCGATACCGCGCAACGGCGTTTGATCGGCCGGCGCACCCGGCGCCGATTTTCAGTCGGCGACGAGATTCGCGTTTTCGTTGCGCGAGTCGACACCTTTAAACGTCAAATCGACTTCGCCATCGCTGATCAGGACGCGAAAAAGAGCGCGCGACGACGTTAATCGTTACCGAAGCGGTTCTCGATAAAGCCGTTGCAGACGCCCTTTTTCCTCAAAAAAACTGCTTCCCTTTTCGACCCCGACCGGCCTAAACTCCGCGGTTTTTTGCAGACATGGATAATCTCATTGAGGCGAGGGACCTGCAGATCGAGCGCAAGCATTTCCACGTGGAATTCCGCGAGAACGATCGCGGGAAATTCCTGCGCATCACCGAGGAAGCGCACGGTCGTCGTAACACGATCATCGTCCCGAGCACGGGCGTGGATGAGTTTACGTCGGTGATCGATGAGGTAATCGAGCACGCCGAGAGCGCGCCTGCATAAGAAAAGAGCGCATCGGCGGCTTGCCGAAGTCTGCGCGCCGCCGCGTTGACACCTCAACCTGCGGAATTAGTGTGGCCGGTTTCCCGAATCGGGAAGATTTCATGGCCAAAAAACGTAAACCGATGAGCCGAGCTTCACGACGGACTATTAAAACGGCGCGAAGATCGACATTCACGAAACGAACTACGGCAAAAAAATCGAAGGCGCCGCGTTACGTTTATTACTTTGGCGACGGCCATGCCGATGGGACGGGCAAGATGAAGCCGCTGCTCGGCGGCAAAGGCGCAAACCTGGCCGAGATGACGCGGATCGGTTTGCCAGTGCCACCGGGATTCACCATCACGACTGAAGTCTGCAGTTATTTTTACGCGCATAACCGCAGCTATCCGCCGCAACTCAAAGCCGAAGTGGAAGCGGCGTTGACCAAAGTCGAAAAATCGGTCGGCAAAAAACTTGGCGACAAGGAGCGGCCGCTGCTCGTTTCCGTTCGCTCGGGCGCGCGCGACTCCATGCCCGGAATGATGGACACGATCCTCAATCTCGGAATGAACGACGAAGTCGTGGAAATCGTCGCGAAGAAAACCGGGAACGCGCGCTTCGCCTGGGATTCGTATCGCCGGTTTCTGCAAATGTACGGCGACGTCGTCATGGG
>JALYKJ010000148.1 GCA_030774845.1 Verrucomicrobiota bacterium | reverse complement strand
GAAGAATTCTAATCGCGGTTTAGCGTCGAGGGCGCCAGCCCTGGGCCTTCGCTGGGCGGTTGCCCAACTGGACTTTTCGCCACGCGATAAACGCCCGGACCATAACGTTGTTCCACAATTGCTTCCGCGATTCTGTCGGCGAGCGCGTCGCGATATTCGGAGTCGCGCGCTTCGCCGCCTTCCAGCCGATTACTCAGGAAACCACACTCCACCAGGACCGCCGGATATTTTGCCAGTCGCAAGACACGGAAGTTTGCCGAGTGCACGCCGCGATTGGCCGAATGGGGAATGGTCATCAGTTTCGATTGGATCCGATCCGCCAGGTCGATCGAGTTCGCCGAATGATAATAGGTCTCGAACCCGTGAATGCCGCGCCGGCGTGAATCGTTAAAATGAATGCTGACGAAAATGGAATTCTTCTGCTCGTTTTCGATCGCGACGCGCTGATCAAGCGGAATAAAAACGTCGGTCGAACGCGTCATCACGGTTTTCAATTGGGATTCGTGTAGTTTGCGGGCAAGACGCTTGGCGACATCGAGCGTCGCGATTTTTTCCGCGCCGCCGAATTTGCGGTACGCGCCGTTGTCTTTGCCGCCGTGTCCGGCATCGACCACAACCATGTTGAAGGATGTGCTCGTATCTTTTGTAATCGGCGCGGATGGCCTGGGTCCGATTGCGCAAGCGGCGAGGAAGCCGGAAAAGCCAAGAAGTAAAAGGCGGCAACTCAGTCGAGACATTTGACGTTCTTACATTAAAACACGTCGCCCCGCCAAAGGTTTGTGGATGGGCACGATTCTCTTTTAAGGCAGCAAAATTCGCGCCGGAATTTCCTGTTTTGCACAAAAACCGCTTGTTTTTTGTGCGACCGGATTTAAAGGCGTTAACTCTAACTATGCGCACTCGACTCTTTTTGCTCCCTTTTCTTCTGCTCGCCGCCCACGTCGCTTTTGCAGCAAAACCTACGCCCGCTCCGAAGGCTTCTGCCACGGCGACCGCCGCGCCGACCGTGTCCAAACCAGTTGTCGATCAAACCGCGCAGACGCTCATTTTTTGCTACCACGGTTTAGTCGACAAAGTTCGCTTTCCCGGAACCCAAATCACGCCAGCGGCATTTGAGGCGCAAATGAAAGAGCTCAAGGACCGCGGCATTACCGTTATCGGCATGCAAGACTTGCTCGCCTGGAAGCGCGGTGAGAAAAATATTCCGCCACGATGCGCCGTGATCACCTTCGATGACGGCTTGAAATCGCAATACGAAGTCGCCTGGCCGATCATGAAAAAATTCGGCTACACCTTCACGATGTTCATCTATACCGAAGGCGTTCGCGGCGGTTTGTTCGGCGGTGGAGAGGCAATCACCTGGGAGCAGTTGGGCGATATGCGCGACAACGCGATCGACATTCAAGCGCACTCGGCCACTCACCAGGATTTACGAGAGGGTCATCCGGTTACGATCAGGGAACCAGATGGAAAGAAGGAGAGAAAACGCCTGACTGGTTCCGAGTATGAGCAATTCCTCCAAAACGAACTGGTTGGGTGCAAGCAGCTGCTCGAACAGCGGCTCGGCATCAAAGTGAATTGTTTTGCGGTGCCGTACGGATTTTACAACGAGCACGTCAAACAGATCGCGCGCAATGCCGGTTACGAAGCCATGTTCACCGTCTACGGCCAGCCGATTACTTACACTTCGCCGATGGATGCGCTCGGCCGCTATGCGATCGACTCCAGTAAGCCGAAAGTTTTTGAGGATGCGGTGAAAACGATTGCGAGCACAAGCGGCGGTCCCGGCGCGCCCGCAGTTGCGGTCGTTGGCCCGCAGAATTTGCACACCGAACCGGCCGACGGCACAACCGTCCGGACCGCTCTGCCCCTGATCAAAGCGAACCTGAGCGCGATCGGGCAGATCGATCCCGCCAGTGTGCAATTGCGCGTCAGCGGTTTGGGACTTGTTCCTGCCAGCTTTGATCCAAAAACGGGAGTTGTGTCATATCAGGTCACGCAAAAGCTGCGTGAGAAAAACTGCACCGTGATTTTGAGTGCGAAATCCGGTGACAAAAAAGTCGAGACGCATTGGACGTTCGGAATCGACGAGACCGGCGCCGCAACATCGACATCTCCCGCCGCGACACCGAAGAAATAGTGATCTGATGATCTG
>JALYKJ010000147.1 GCA_030774845.1 Verrucomicrobiota bacterium | reverse complement strand
GTACTGGATCAATGATTCAGTCGTGAAATTGGCAAAACCGGACGCGCTGGTGATGCATTGTTTGCCAGCACACCGCGGGCAGGAGATCGACGAGAAAACGTTCGAAACGCATGCGCAAACAATTTTTGATCAGGCGGAGAACCGGCTCCACGTCCAGAAAGCAATTCTAATCGAGCTAGCAAAGTGACGCGGTTGATCCCGGATTGCTGTGCGGCATTCGCTTGCAAGCGGCACAGACACTGTAGATGACCGGCTCATTGCCGGCAGCGCTGCCCGCTTTGATGACCCGTCCGCATAAAGCGCAGACGGTGCCGCCGCCCTCGTTTTTCGCGGCGCTCCCATTTGCTGGCCGATCTTCCCTTTTCCGTTGGCGTGGCATCGAGACGGTATCGGATTTCGGCAAAGGAATGGATTCGTAGATTTTTTAGAATTTGATGGCGATTTTACTAAGTCGTTTTTCTTGAGCGGTTTGAATCAAGAGATGGTTGAGTCAAAAAAATTGTTAACGCGCCGAAGGATTTGGTGCTCGGGGCGGGACTTGAACCCGCATGCCTTTCGGCATACGCCCCTCAAACGTACGTGTCTGCCATTCCACCACCCGAGCTTTTGAGCGTGTGAAGCGCGCGAAATTTGCCGCTGAAGGCGTGGTCTGGCAAGTATCGTTTGGCAACCTCTTGCTCGTCCTCGTGATCATGATCGAGACTAAGGGCAAGAGGTAGAGCAAGAGCATGAGGAAGAGCATGAGCGAGAGTGAGAATGGCGACTGGATCAAAGTCGATCTTCACATCCACACCCTCGATGATCCGAAAGACGTGATCGATTATTCGGCGCATCAATTGCTCGAGCGTGCGAAGCAGCTCGGCTTCGGCGTGCTCGCAATCACGCTGCATGACGCGGTGTTCGATCGCGCGGAAGTATTTGCAGACGCGGCAGCGATGGGAATTCTGCTGATACCGGCCGCCGAAGTGCGGTTGCAAGGTGCCGATGCGATTTTGTTGAACGTGACCGCGGCCGAGGTTGCAGGATTGAAAAATTTCGATGATATCCGGCGACTTCGCGCCCGCCGCGGATTGTCCGCCACGGGGGATCCGTCCGGTGGCGGATCGATCTTCACCATCGCCCCGCATCCGTTCTATGTGCTTGGCGGTTCGATCGGTGAACGTCTTCTCGACGAGATCGATTGCTTTGACGCGATCGAGTTCTGCCATTTTCATAAAGGATTGCTCAACCCGAATTGGCGCGCGGCGAAAGTGGCCGCCCAATTTGGCAAGTCGCTGATCGCCACTTCCGACGCGCACCAGTTGCACGCGTTTGGGCGTCATTACACGAGCATTCCGCGCCCGGATGCACTGACGATCGAAAATGTTTTTGCCGCTTTACGAGAGGGTCCACTGCGCCTAACGAGTCCACCGGCGTCGATTGTCGATCTTGCCAGCGCGATTTATTGGATCTTCCTGGCGCACCCGTTCAAGCTCCGACGAACGCAACGACGAGATCCGTGCGCCTCCACCCTTGAATCCAAATCATAAACGTGACACACGTTAAGCTGATGAGAATTCTGCTGGTCGTTTTCCTAGCGTTTGCGTTCGTCGTCGGTGGCTGCCAAACGCCTCAGCAAAAAAAAGAAAAACTTAAGCAGGCCGAACTCAAGAAAAAAGCGAAGGCGAATCTGCGCGAAGAAGCCACCGATGTCGACTTCCAGGCTTTCCTTGGCCGCCTCCGCAAAGCCGTGGCGAAACGCGATGTAGAGACGCTCAAATCGATGATGACGGATGATTTTGGTTATAAACTCGAGCCGCCGATGTCGGGTCCTGGCGTTTTTCAATATTGGGAACAGGAAAACCTCTGGCCCGAGCTGGACGGCATTTTGTCGGAGCGATTCGTCAAGAAAGGCGCCTTCATGGTCGCGCCGCCGCAATTTGCCGATCCATCGCTCAATTACGACGGTTACCGGATCGGGATCACGCGTGTCAGAGGAAGTTGGAAGTTTGCCTACTTCGTCAACGGGTGAAAAACAGTGATGAGCGAGTCCGAGCCGGACTGGCGGTCGTGACCAGTGACAAGAAAAAAGAAAACGGCGGTAGCTGAATCTCGTCACTCATCACTCGCCACCAGTCACTTTTTAGGTTTGCCGCACCGACCGCCGTTTGTGTTCGTGCGAAAATTGATCGCGTGCGACTCGGGCGTATCAGCGGAATGCGAGACGCAGTTTTCGAGCAACGATCCGATGTTCGCCGGGCATTTTCCGGGCGATCCACTCGTTCCGGGCGTGATCTTGACGGAAGCGCTCGCGCAAACTGCCGGAATAGTTGGGCATCCGCGCATCTGGAGAATTCGCAACCGCGATTTTTGCTCTCGGCGATTCGGCAAATGAAATTTTTTCGCGCAGTGCGACCGGACGAACGAATTGTTTTACGTGCGCGAAAAATCGCCGCCGTGCATGAGTTGCTGCAATTTGAGGTGGAGGCGCTGATCGATGGCAAACAGGTCGCGGCGGGTCAACTGGTGTTGAACGCGCTCCCGGCGGAACGCTGAACAAACATCACTGAGCCGTCGTTCCCGCTTGCGGTCGCGCTTGTTCCAAGTCGTAGATCGCGCCCCAGGTTCCGGAAGCGGCGAGTGTTGCGGTTTGCTCCCACGGACGCTTGCTCGATGCGTAATTTGTTTTTTCTTCGCGGCCCCAAAAAATGTAGCGCACGTGAAGAGTGCGGGCGAGATCGCGCCAGTTCGGGGCGCCTTGCATCAGTCTGGTGAGCAGTTCGTTCGTTTTTCCATAGTCATCGAATCCCTGCGTCCAAAGATGACCCGGATATCCCATCACCACTTTTCGACCGTCGAGGAGCAGGGGGTGGTTGTAGGTCGGGTAGGCCGCAAAACGCGCCTCGAGCGGCATTTTGCGAACGGCGGCGCCCACCGCGTCCACTTCGCCGCGATTGGCGAAACCGAAACCGCCTTTGCCCGCGGCCAATCCACCGAACAGGCTCACGAACCCGGAGGCAAAAAGCGCAAAACAAACTGCCGCGCGAATCGGCAGCTCCCATTGCGTGATCAATTGCCGCCACAAAAACGGGAGCACGATGAAGTAGGCCCAGATTCCTATTTTCAAATTGTCCCAGATCCACGGAGCGGTTTTGATCGAGAAAAAGAAAATAAAGATGGCGGTCGCGGCGAAAATAAACGCGATCTCCTCCGGCAACTTTTCTTTCCAACCAAATCCGCTTCCTAGAACGCGTGTCACCGACCACGCAAGCAGGATGAACCCGACGAGAATGACAGTTACCCAACTCCACGCGAATCCATACTTCGCGATGCGCCAGAAGGAGAACACAACTGCGCCTATTCCGAGCGCAATAGTCGCGAATAATTCGAATCGCCTGGTTTCACGCGATTGATACACCCGCCAACCGATGAGCCCGATCAAGGTGAGACCCAACGGAACGAGGATTCCGAAGTTGAAGAACCAGAATCGAAAGAATGACATTTTGAATTCACCTTCGTTCTGGGCCCAGCCGGGATGAAATCCGAGAACGGACCCGGCCCGGAAATGATCCGTGATCAGCCAAACAAAAAAAGTTGCTGGAACGAACGCGCTGCCGACGAG
>JALYKJ010000146.1 GCA_030774845.1 Verrucomicrobiota bacterium | reverse complement strand
ATCGGGAAACGTGCGCAAAGTTCGGCGTAATAATCGACCAGTTCGGCGGCCGATTTTTGCGAGCCGTCTGATTTTTTGAAAACGTAGGCGTTTTTATCGCAGTCGAAAAATTCCGACAACGCCGGATCGAGCGCGATAAAAATTTCTTTGCCTAACGAGTAGCCGGCCTGCTTCACCGCCGCCGCAATCGTTTCGAGTGCGTCCTCCGCCGATTTCAGGTTCGGCGCAAAACCTCCTTCGTAGCCAATCGCGGTGGAAAGATGTCGATCTTTCAAAACGTTTTTCAGCGCGTGGAAAACTTCGGCGCCGTAACGAAGCGCTTCCGGAAAAGTCAGAGCGCCGCGCGGCATGATCATGAATTCCTGAAAGTCGATCGGCGCGTCGGAGTGCGCGCCGCCGTTCAAAATGTTCATCATCGGGACCGGCAGAACGCGCGCGTCATCGCCCCCAAGGTAACGAAAGAGCGGAAGACTGCTTTCCGCCGCAGCCGCATGCACGACGGCAAGTGAAACCCCGAGCAATGCATTCGCACCAAGATTTTTTTTGTTCGCCGATCCATCGAGCTCGATCAGTCGATTGTCGATCCTTGCCTGGTCGCGCGCGTCCCAGCCTTTGATCGCGGCGGCGATTTTCTCGTTCACGTTCGCGACCGCTTTGGCGACGCCTTTGCCGCCGTAACGTTTCTTGTCGCCATCGCGCAATTCCCACGCTTCATGCTCGCCGGTGCTCGCGCCACTTGGCACCGCGGCGCGTCCGAGCACGCCACTTTCAAGACGCACATCAACTTCGACCGTCGGATTGCCGCGCGAATCGAGAATCTCGCGCGCATGAACGGCAGCAATCGTTGTCTTTGCCATGGCGAATATTCGATTAGTGCAGTTCCAGCGCGCCGACAATCAACTTTTCGAAATTCTCATCGTCACCGCGCTTCCCGCTGAATTAATCTCGCGCCTGGAATGAGTTCGAAGACCTGGATGCTTTGGCTGCTCATCATCACAGTCGCAGCGCGTTTGCCAACGATGTTCGGTGTAAAGCGGACCGGCTGGGATGAACGCGCCTATGTCGTCTTCGCCCAGACGCTGGACAAACATGGCGTCTCTGGAATCCGACAATGGATGCATGATTACCCGACGAATGAAAGTCTGCAGCGATCTCCGCTCCTGTTGCGAGTTGGATTCATCGTGCCGGCGATGCTTACCTGCAAAATCCTCGGCGGCTTTAACGTCGATAACCTGGCCTGGCTTTCGTTCGTCTGCGGCGTTGCGTTGGTTCTTCTCGGCGCGCAATTCGCCGACAAGCTCTCCGGACGCAAGCTGTCCATTTTGTGCGGAATCCTTCTGATAACGTCGCCCCTTGCTGCCGGACTTTCGCGCCGCGCGATGCAAGACACGTTTGCTGCACTCGTCTTTTTGGCCTGCCTTTATTTTTTCGATCAATGCTGGCGCCGGCGCAGTGTGCTCGCCCATGTTTCGCTCGGCATCTGCGTTTGCCTGGCGCTGCTGACGAAGGAATCCGCGCTACTCCTCTATCCGATGATGGCAATCGCCGCGGCATACTATTGCCGCGCAATGAAATTGCGTCCGTCGCGGTGGCTGGCCCTGCCGTTGATCGCGGCGCCATTGATTTACCTTTTAGTCGAAATCGCCATCTGCGGCGGCATCGGCAACTTCATCGATACCTACCGCACCTACGCGTCGCTCCAACAGAAGCTCGAATACACCGTTCACTACGAGAAAGGCCCGTGGTTTCGCTACTTGCTGGACTTCCTCGCGATCGCGCCGGTGGTTTTCATCGCCGCCATCGTCGGTTTCTTCGCTAGGTCTGAGGAACCAATCCGGCACGGTCGCAATCTAGCTCTGATCTATTTCGCCAGCGGCGTTCTGCTCTTCGGTCAAATGCCGATCGTCAATGTGCGGCTTGTTCTTTTCATCGACATGTTCCTTCGACTCGGAGCCGCTGTCGCAATCGCTCACTTCGCGACGCAGTCTGGTGAAAAATGGTCGCAGCGGGTCTTTTATCTCGCGATCGGACTTCTCGTCCTGAGCGACGCCTGGCAATTCTACCAGGTCTTCGCAATCGGAAACGTCTACAGCCCGACAACATTTCTGCTTCTGCGCGGAGAAGGCTTCTACGATGTCCACCCGCAATGATGCTTGAGTTGCATTCCTACTGGCAATCTTGCCCAGCGTGCGTACGGTGGGCGGTAATGAGGCGTGTCAGGCGAGTTGTCGCCCTCGCATTTCTATTGGGC
>JALYKJ010000145.1 GCA_030774845.1 Verrucomicrobiota bacterium | reverse complement strand
GAGGTTGCCCAAAGACAACGACAATGACTCCAAGGAGTGCAACTACGGAAACTCCGTAAGCAAAGTTTTTTCGCATTAAAATGTGAAATTCGAAAATTAGATGCGCCAGAGGCCGCGCCCGGATTCAACCGAAATTCTTTTACCTACGTTTTATATCACTGCCAGTGAAGGAACGACAATCTTTCGATTGGCAGTAATCATAAATTTTGCCGTAGATGTGCAACCAGGCTTTTTGTTCATCCGGGGAGAGGTATTCCATGATCTTCATCAGGTTGCCCACCATCTCCTGACGAATTCGCCGCACCAGCGCCGAGCCTTTCGGCGTGATGCACACCATGACTTTGCGCCGGTCGTCGCGCGCCATCGATCGCACTACCATTCCCAGATTTTCCAATCGCGCGACCAGACCGCTCGCTGCGGCGGTCGTGTGCCCCATCTTTTGCGCAATCGCCGTCATGGTCAGGACTTCTTTTTGATCGAGATACGCGAGCAGAAAAAATTGCGGGAAAGAAACGTTGCCGGGTGCGAGCTCTTTGCAGAGATGCAGGACAAAGCAACGCTGCATTTCGAGGACGATGTTGGAGAGTCGCTCGGCGTCGGCACGGATTTCATCAGGAGGACTTTGTGCAAACGCTGTTTCCGTATTCAAAGCCATCTAAGCTAAAATGCGGATATGGTCTGTCAAACTGTAGCAACGAAACTCTGCTTCTGTTAAGTGCGAGTCCGGCTCGGATAAAAGTCATTCCCAAACTTGAACTTGCACTGTCTCGCCAGCCTTTAACGACTCTCCTGTCTCAACTCGCAAGAGCGCGTTCGATTGGCTCAAGCCAAAGAGTGCGTGTGATTCCTGCCGTCCGATCGGCGCGAAATTTCCATTCTCGAGTCTTCCGCGAACGTAATGGGCGCGTTCGCTATCGTTCGTTAGATCGACAGTCAGCTTCGCCGGCATTTTCAGCAGATCGAGCTCGTTCGCGCCCATCATTCTCAAAATCGCGGGGCGAACAAATTGCAAAAACGTGACAAACGCCGAGACCGGATTCCCCGGCAAACCGAAGACGAAACAGCTTCCTAACTGCCCGAACAAGAATGGCTTACCGGGTTTGATCGCGACCCGCCAGATGTCGATCTTCGCACCGAGACCGCGCAGCGTTGGTTGAACCAAATCGTGTTCGCCGACTGAAACGCCGCCGCTCACGATTAAAATCTCATTCTTCGCCGCGCTTTGAATTGCTGTGCGCAACGAATCGGCATCATCGCTGCAATTTTCGGCCAAAGTGACAACGGCGCCGCAGCGTTGCAGCAACGACCGCAGCAAAAGCGAATTGCTATCGTAAATCTGTCCCGGCTGAAGTTTTTCTCCAGGCGTCGCCAATTCGTCTCCAGTCGAAATGATTGCGGCGCGAACTTCACCGTCGACCACAACTTCGGCAAAACCTTGCGAAGCAAGCAACGCGAGCGTCGTTGCGTGAATACGCTCGCCTTTGGCTACGATCTTTTGCCCTTGGCTCAAATCGCAGCCTTTCTTGCGAACGAATTCGCCAGGATCGACATCGACGTTTACAACGATCTGATCGCCATCGCGTGTGACATCTTCCTGCATCACGATCGCATCCGCGCCGGCCGGCATGGGCGCGCCAGTGAAAATCCGGACCGTCTTGCCGTTTGAAACGCGCAGCTTGCGATCAACACCCGCCGGTTGCTCGTCGATTACGCGCAATCGCGCGCCTTTCTTGCAATCACTCGCGATGACGGCGTAACCGTCCATCGCCGAGTTGTCGAACATCGGCAGGGGCAATCGCGCAAAATAATCTTCGGCCGCAAAATGATCGAGCGCATTTAAGATCGACATCTTCCGCGGCTGCAACGGCCGGACCGCTTCCAAAACCTTCGCCCGCGCTTCTGCTTCGCTGATCATTGCCAATCATTTCGATTGGCAATCGACGATTGGCAACTCCGATGAAATCGCGAGCACGCGACGGATGTCGGTGTTGGCAATCGCCAATTCCACAGCATATTGTCCGCCCGAGATTTTGGTGAGGTGGCTGAGTGGTCGAAAGCAGCGCTTTGCTAAAGCGCCGTACCTCAAAAGGGTACCGAGGGTTCGAATCCCTCCCTCACCGCGCCTGCTACCGATACGGGACCGCGGGATTGGTGCCTGTGTTTAAGAGGTCTTGGTGCGCGTTCCAAAGATTCCGCTCTGACTCGTCCATCTGCCCAGCTTCCTGCTGTTCCTGCTGGATCGCGGCGAGACGTTTTTGCTCCTGATTTCCCATCCCCGTGGTTTGAGTCGTCTCACAACCAATCAGGACTGCGATGCCAGCGATCAAGCTAACAAGTTGAAGCAGTTTCATATCTGAATATACAACGACTTGGACGCAGCCGTCTGCGCAAATTTCCACCCTTATGGCTGAACTGCAGGAAACATCAATCAACGAACTCAAAGCCGCTCTCAGGGGCCGAGTGGTCCAGGCGGGCGATCCCGATTACGAGGACGCACGCAAAGTTTACAATGCGATGATCGACAAAAAGCCTCGTCTGATCGTGCGTTGCGCGGACGTCGCGGACGTAATTTCGTCGGTCAATTTTGCCCGACAACATCGTTTGCTTCTTTCAATTCGAGACGGCGGCCATAATGCCGGCGGATTGGGAATCTGCGACGATGGCCTCGTCATCGATCTCGCGCCGATCAAATACGCCCGCGTCGATCCCGCTGCCGGCACGGTGACAGTTGGCGGCGGTTGCACCTGGGGCGACGTCGATCACGCGACGCACGCCTTCGGGTGCGCAGTTCCCAGTGGAATCATTTCCACGACCGGGGTCGGCGGATTGACCCTGGGCGGCGGCCTTGGGCATCTCACCCGAAAGTGCGGCCTAACGATTGATAATCTGCTCTCCGCCGACGTGGTCCTCGCCGACGGAAGATTTGTCAAAGCAAACGCCGATGAAAACGCGGATTTATTCTGGGCGCTCCGTGGTGGCGGCGGAAACTTCGGTGTGGTCACTGCTTTCACATTCAAACTTCACAAGATCGACATGATCTACGGCGGACCGATGTTGTACGAGCTGAGTGAGGCTGCCGAAGTAATGAAATGGTATCGCGATTTTATTGTTAAGGCGCCCGACGATTTGAATGGCTTCTTTGCTTTTCTGACCGTGCCGCCAGAACCTCCCTTTCCTGAAGATCTTCATCTCAAAAAAATGTGCGGCGTCGTCTGGGCTTGCACTGCGCCCAAAGAGAAAGCCGAGGAAATGTTCAAGCCGATTCGCGCTTTTAAAAAACCGGCGCTGGATTTCGTCGGACCACTCCCCCAGCCGGCTTTGCAAAGCATGTTCGACCCGATCTATCCGCCGGGTCTGCAATGGTATTGGCGCGCCGATTTTGTGAATGAACTGAGCGATAAGGCGATCGCTGAGCACGTCCGCTTTGGAAACGCTCTTCCTTCGATGCACTCCACGATGCATCTCTATCCGATCAATGGCGCGGCCGCGCGCGTCGGCAAAAACGAAACGGCTTGGAACTATCGCGACGCGAATTGGGCGCAAGTCATGGTCGGCGTCGATCCGGATCCGGCGAACAAAGAGAAAATAACTAAGTGGACGAAGGAGTATTTCGACGCGCTCCATCCCTACTCGGCGGGCGGCGCGTATGTAAATTTCATGATGGACGAAGGCGAAGATCGCGTGAAAGCGACTTATGGTGACAATTACGCGCGATTGGTCGCCATCAAACAAAAGTACGACCCGCAAAACCTCTTTCGCGTAAATCAGAACATCAAACCAGCCGAAACAAAGCGAGCGGCCTGATCATGAATGCGGCGGAGTTAAAATCTTTGCAAGCTCCGATCAAAGAACAATATCGGCAGCAACCAAAGTCCGCGCTGATCACGCTTCGCGCCGAAGGCAAAATCGGCGAGGGCGTTACCTGCAATGTCGCAACCGGAAAGGCGCTGGTGGAAGCCGGACTGCATGCGGCGACCGGCGGGAACGGGTTAAGCGCGTGCTCGGGTGACATGTTGCTCGAATCGCTCGTCGCTTGCGCGGGCGTGACTTTGCGTGCGGTTGCTACCGCTCTCGACATTCCGCTGCGTGACGCCACCATTCGGGCCGAAGGCGATCTCGATTTTCGCGGAACCCTCGCCGTGGCCAAAGAAGTGCCGGTCGGCTTTAAACAAATCCGTTTGCGTTTCGATTTGGACACCGACGCGAGTGAAGAACAACTCGCCACCTTGCTCCGCCTGACCGAACGCTATTGTGTTGTTTATCAGACGCTGACACGCCCTCCTAAGATCGACATTTCGCACCATATCTTGAAGTAGATTTCCTGCGCCTGCCTGCTAATCTAGAAGTTGTTATGCCGTCTTACATGGATATTCACGAAATCCCAGGGGGCGTGAAAGCCGAAGATGTAGCCAAGGCCCACACCCAGGACGTTGAAGTGCAGAGCAAGTATGGCGTCAGTTACCACAAATATTGGGTCAACGAAAAAGAGGGAAAGATTTTTTGCCTTTGCCACGCGCCCAACGCCGAAGCTGCAAGCAACGTCCATCGTGAAGCGCACGGCTTGGTCGCCGGAAAAATTATTCAGGTCGAGCCCGACGTCGCTGATTTGTTTTTCGGCGGAACCGAAGTAAACGCCGCTGGTGCAGTGGTGGTTCCCGGCGGCTCCGCCGATGATCGTGATCCCGGGATTCGCACGATTCTATTTACCGACATTGTTGACTCAACATCGCTCACTCGGCGCATCGGTGATGAGGCAGCCATGGAGTTGCTGGCCGTGCACGACTCGATTGTCCGCGACGCGTTGTCGGATTTGGGTGGACGCGAAATCAAGCATCTCGGCGACGGCATTATGGCGTCCTTCGTCTCCGCCGCCGCTGCCGTTAAGTGCGCCACCCGCGTTCAGCGCGAGGTTGCCCGGCATGGGCGTAAAAACAAAGATCGTCCATTTAATGTTCGGCTTGGCATCGCCGCAGGCGAGCCGGTCGAACGTCACAACGATTTGTTCGGATGCACCGTGCAACTAGCCGCGCGCCTTTGTTCGCATGCGCAGCCACAACAAATTCTGGTTTCCAACGTCGTCGCCGAGTTGTGCGAAGGAAAAGCATTGCCCTTCGAGGACCTTGGCGAAGTTGCGCTCAAAGGTTTCGATCAGCCTGTTCGCGCCCACGCTGTCACCTGGACCGCTGAAGAGGCCGCCTCAGCTTAGCTTTTGCAGCGGTGCTTGTTCTCAA
>JALYKJ010000144.1 GCA_030774845.1 Verrucomicrobiota bacterium | reverse complement strand
ATTCGTGGCTTTGTGCAAAATCATCTTTTGTTAGAAGTAGCTGCGCGCCACAAGCGCGTGCGGCGACATGTAAGAGGATGAGACAACCGGACTGGGTAAACATTCAAAATCTGCTGTCGCCGTCGACCTGAAGCCGGCATCGGTGGATTCCTGACTCGTCGCCCTGGCTGGCATTGAGCGTCTCGATTAGAATCAACCGGATGACTTATGAAGCGTTCTGCGGCGGGGTTTTCGAAACGAACTGCTATCTCGTTTCCGCGCCCGAAGGCTGGATCCTCTTCGATGCGCCTCAAGGCGCGTCCGAGTGGGTTCATTCTCGCGATGTCGATCTAAAAATGTTGCTCCTGACCCACGGCCACATCGATCACGTCCAGGACGTCGCCAAAATCAAACATCGCTTCAAATGTCAGATCGGTTGTCATCCCGCGACCGCGCCGATGATTTCGGATCGCGAGTTTTTTCGAAACTTCGGCTTTGAATTGGAAGTCGAGCCAGCCAAGCCGGACTTCTTTGTCGAAGAAACGCCAGCCCGAAAGTTTCTCGGGGCGGAATTTCAAGTGCTCGAAGTGCCGGGGCATTGTCCCGGCAGTCTTTGTTTCTTCTCCCGCAAGGATGATTTGCTCATTGGTGGCGATGTCCTCTTTGCCGGCGGCGTCGGTCGCTGGGATTTGCCCGGTGGAGATGTCGATCTTTTGTTTAACGGAATCCGCCAAAAACTTTTTCCGCTCGGCGACAACGTGACCGTTTTACCCGGGCATGGGCCGCCAACTAAAATCGGCACTGAACGCCTAACGAATCCGTTCGTCAGCTGACGGAACCCTTTAGCCGTTGTTCCCGAGCTCAGTCCCAGCGCAATAACTAAAATCAGTCAAAAGTTGTAGGGCAGGCGCACCGCCTGCCATCTTCTAAGATCGGCAACCGATGCGGTTGCCCTACAACTGCTGAGCAAGGCGTGCGGAAACAATTTCCGTCAATTGCTCTTCCAGCGGTTTGAGACTGTCGATGTCTGCCACGATGTCGCGCAGCGAGCGCACTGCTTTCGGGATGTGCTGCAGAAAATGTTTGTGATCTTTAACCAGGCCAAGAAATCCGTACGCGCCCAATGCCTGCATTAAACGCTGCATAGCGCAGAGGCGCAGCGTCTCCAGAAAATCGGGATTCGGTTGCTCGCAACAGTAATGCTCCAGCAATTCGTCCCGCTCAGCATCACTTAAATCGACATATGGATCGTAAAGCAGCGAAGCCAGGTCGTAGTGGGCGAGACCAGGACGCATCCCCTGAAAATCAATCAGGTAAGCCTGACCATTGCGGAGCAGAATATTTTGCGACTGGAAATCGCGATGCACCAAGACACGGGGCAGCTCCGCTAATTTCTTGGCAACATCGTGTAGCGCCGGTAGCGCGGCCAAGTTGTCGATGGTGCGCGTCTCAATTTCGAAATAGCGGCCAAGACAGTTTTCGAAAAAGTAATGCTGCTCCCAAACGTAAAGCGCGGCGTTGAATTCGGCCGGCAAATGCTGGCGCATTTCGACACAAACCGATTCGGGCAGTTGGTGTAACTTTCGGACTTCGTCTAACGCTGATTCGTAAAATGCGCGTCGCACCATCCATGGCTCGTCCCGATAGCCGAACAGATCACGCTCGCCGAGGTCTTCCAACCAAATCAGGCCTTCATCAGTGTCGTGATAATAAATTCTCGGAGCATGAATGCCGTGCGTCTCCAGAAATTGCGCGATCTCGACGTAGTGGCGGTTCTCCTCGCGCTCGAGATTATACTTCACCAGGATCAGCGATTGCTCCGATGAGCAACGAACACGGTAAAATTTCCGGTCCGATCCGCCCTTCTCGATCGGCGAAATCTTTACTTCATCGACATTGAATCGCGGGAAGTGCCGCCGCGTCTGGCGAAGAAGGACTTCGGTTCTCATTAGTCAGATGTCGATGTTGCGATGCGTGCCGGAGACGGTTTTTCGGGCGCGGACAATACAACCAACCAGCTCGCTTTTGGAAGCAATTTGTGCACCCGGCCATAAGATTGTGTCGTCCAGCACAACGCCTGCGCCGACGCGGCAATTCATCCCAACAACTGAGCAGCCACGAATCCGCGCACTGGGGTCGACCACCGCGCTCGGATGCAGCGACGCCCACCATTCCGGCGTTTTCAGGTAGGCCGGCCGCCAACGCTCATTCAAAATGACGCGATGCACTTCTAAATACTCCGCGCGCGAGCCGAGATTGAACCATTTTCCTTCTTCGAGAACGACCCCTCCGATTTTTCCGCCTTGTGAAATCCAATCCCCAAGAATCGGAATGAATGAGATTTTCTGCTTCGGCGGAATCCGCGCGAAGACCGATGGACTCCAGACTGCAATATTGGCGAAATCGTATTCGCCCGGAACGCCGTAGCGGTTGGAAATATCGACTACGCGATTGTCGCGAAAAGCGATTGCCGAACCCAAACCTGTGTGACGCAGTGCCAGCGTCACGTCGTTTCCACGATTGAAATGTTCGTCGATCAGCGGCTGCAAATGGATATCGGTCAAGACGTCACCGCTGTAAGTGATGAACGGCTCGCGGCTGAAAAGAGTTTCAATGTTTTTAATGCCGCCGCCGGTCTCAAGAAGCACTGGCTCGTTGACAAGCCTCAGTGATGTTCCGAAGTAGGTCTTTTCCGGAAACGCTTTTGCGAAAGCTTCCGGCAACCGGTGGGTATTAATGACGAATTCCTGGATCCCGATGTCGATCAAATGGTCGAGTGCGAAGGTGATTAGTGGTTTCTGAAAAATCGGCACGAGCGGTTTCGGCAAATCGTCCGTGAGCGGGCGAAGCCGTGTCCCAAGCCCGGCGCCGAGGACGAATGCTTGTTTGATCGCGGCCATGGCGCTACAAATCCCGAATGACCGAGGAAACCGTCTGGCGCGGTACTGTCTCGCAATGGAAAAACTTCGGATTCTTCGTTCTCCAAGTTTTGTTCGTGGCGGCAATCGTCATCATTTTCGTCTTCATGCGGCGAAGTTCGCCGCCAGAGATTAGGAATTTTAGTCCGTACATTTTAATTCTTCTTGCGGTGCCAATCTTTATCGCTGGCAAGCGCTATCTCCAAACGAAATGCAAAGTTTACGAGCTCACCAGCGAACGATTGAAAACGACGGAGGGCGTTTTTAGCAAAGTAACGGACACGCTCGAATTGTATCGCGTGAAAGATATCGAGACGCGGCAACCGTTTGTCTATCGCCTGTGCGGCATTGAAAACGTCCAACTCAACACTTCGGATACTTCTTCTCCGTTCGTGTTTATCGAGGCGATACCGCATCATGTCGGCGTCGCGGACAAAATCCGAAATCAGGTCGAAACGATTCGTCAGCAAAAAGGGGTTCGCGAAATCGACGTCGAGTGAGCGCCAGCTTTCAATTCGGCTCCGGCTTGAGATTATCCAAACCTTTGGTCAGATCATTTAAGGCACGAAGGCAGGCGGCTTTGTGTTTGTCGATCCACCGTTCGGAAATTTGCTTCAAGGGAGCCGGGTTGAGATAATGCAGCTTTTCGCGGCCTCGCCAAAGGGGAACAACGAGGTCGGCTTTGATTAGTAGACCCAGGTGTTTAGTAATGCCCTGGCGCGTCATGCGGAGATGCCGGCAGAGTTGGTTGAGAGTCTGGCCGTTGTTTTGGTGAAGCTGATCGAGAAGGGCGCGCCGGTTTGGGTCGGCCAAGGCTTTAAAGACTTCGTCCATATTGGCGAGGATATGCAACCAAATGGTTGCATATAAGTTCTCGCATCGCAAATCCCAAGGCAAGCGTCATTACCCCAGTATTCGCCGGCAAGCCCGAGCCTCTCAAGAACTGATCATTTCTTCAGGTAGAGAGTGCGGTTCCCGAAATCGATGATTCCGTGATGTGACTTCAGAATCTCGGCCCCGAGCAATCCCGCGACCGGTTGAGAGCCCCGAAGCAGATCGCCATGAATGAGTCCTTCCAAATCGACCACACCGACATCCTTGCCCATGATATCAACCGAGCCAACCGACAGTCGCCGGATCCGGGCGATTTCCACGCCGCGCTGCTTCAAATTAACTGCCGACGAACTGTATGGCGTCTTGTGAAGCGGAACGTGCAACCGGCGCACGAACCCGCGGTGCAGCAAGGTCGCGAACGCGCCCGTGTCCACCATCAACCGCGCGGGTTCGCCATTGATGGCTGCATCAACGTACAGATTATAAGTTTGGCTGACGCGAATTGGCACGCTGCCAAGTCCGCGATAGTCTGTGCCAGGCGTTTTGCCCGCAAATCCGGGATCCATTTTGAGAATCAACATTTGTTTCTGGCAGTCGAGAACGGCGCCGGTCGGAAAAAGAATATCAGCGCCTAGAATCCCATCGATCTCCTGTTCATGAAGTAAACGCGAAGTGCGCCCGGAATCCGAAAGGTCAACAACAACTACAGGCTCTTCGACCAGGTTGAGCGCACCGATGCGGAAGTTATGCACGATCGCCACGTTGTTAAACGCGCCGTTAATTTGGAGGCGGGCCGGCAAGGTTGAGCTGCCGGGAATACCGGTGAGTCCAAAATGTGCGCGGCGATTGAGCGCGATCGCGCTAATCGGAGC
>JALYKJ010000143.1 GCA_030774845.1 Verrucomicrobiota bacterium | reverse complement strand
TGCAACATCCGTTCGCGAACGCGGCCCAGTCCGGCGGCGCTTTGTGTTTCGTTCCAATAATTGTCGAGCCGCTCCTGGCCGAGAATTCTGAAGCCACGCTGCGCGCGATCGCGCACGGTTCTTCATTCCAGGCCCCGAGCGCGCAACCCAACGAATCGATCACGCGCCGTTTTACTTCGTGAACGACTTCCTTCGAGAGATCTTCGAATCGAAGCGCGCAAGCGTAATTGGCGAGTTGATGCGCGAGCGTTGTGGTCATGAATTGACGTGCAATCTGCCGATGAATTCTGCGTCGGCAACTCTGGATGGCGCCGTCTCGCTCGCATTCGGATAATCCGTGGTTAATCTCTCCACATGAGCAAGGTCTACCCTAATGCGACGGCTGCGCTTGACGGGCTTCTCCACGACAACTTGACCATCGCTGCCGGCGGATTTGGGCTGTGTGGCATTCCGGAGAACCTTATCGCCGCCTTGCACGCGAGCGGCGTCAAAGGCCTCACCATCGTGGGTAACAACGCGGGCGTGGATAACTTCGGCATGGGAGTTCTGCTCACCACACGTCAGGTGAAGAAGGTCATGGCTTCCTACGTCGGCGAGAACAAAGAGTTCGAGCGACAGGTGCTCGCAGGTGAACTCGAGCTTGAGCTCATTCCACAGGGCACACTAGCTGAGCGATTACGCGCGGGAGGCGCGGGCATCCCGGGGTTTTACACTCGGACCGGCTTCGGGACGAAACTTACCCAGGGCAAGGAGACGAAAATCTTCGAAGGCAAGGAATATGTGCTCGAACCCGGCATCATGGCCGAGGTCTCGATCGTGAAGGCATGGAAAGGCGACAAATCCGGCAACCTCATTTATCGAAAAACGTCGCGGAACTTCAATCCGATGATCGCGAGTTGTGGCAAGGTGTGCGTTGCGGAAGTCGAGCAGCTCGTCGAGATCGGCGAGCTTGATCCCGACCAAATCCACACGCCAGGCATCTACGTCGACCGCATCATCCAGGGCGCAAAGTACGAAAAACGAATCGAGTTCTGCACCGTGCAGGGCAGCGCGTCTGCAAAAAAAGAGAATCCGGTCCGCGAGTTGATGGCCAAGCGTGCTGCGCAGGAATTGCGCGACGGTTATTATGTCAACCTCGGCATCGGCATCCCGACGCTCGTTGCCAATTACATTCCCGAAGGTATGAACGTCACGCTGCAGTCCGAGAACGGTCTGCTCGGCATCGGCCCATTCCCGACCGAGGACCAACTGGACGCCGACTTGATCAACGCCGGCAAGCAGACGATCACGTCGAGACCCGGCTCGGCTTATTTCTCAAGCGCCGACTCGTTCGCGATGATTCGCGGTGGGCACATCGATCTCGCAATTCTTGGCGCATTCGAAGTGACAGACAAGGGCGATATCGCAAACTGGATGGTGCCGGGCAAAATGGTCAAAGGGCCCGGAGGAGCGATGGATCTCGTCGCCGGAGTGAAGCGCGTCGTTGTCGTGATGGAGCATTGCGCGAAGGATGGCAGTTCGAAGATTTTGGAAAAATGCACGCTGCCCATCACAGGCTTGGGGGTCGTCAACCTCATCATCACCGACCTGTGCGTGTTTGAAGTGAAAAAGGGCGGCGGCCTCGTTCTCACTGAACTGCATCCCGGCGTGACAGTGGAGGACGTTCGCGCCAAGACTGGCGTACCGTTCGACCTTGCGCTCAAGCGCTGAGTCGCGTTGCGCGCTCTCGCGGGCCGAGCAGCACCAACAGTGACGCGATTGTAAAGCACGCGATCATGAAGATGAATCCTGTATTGAACGAGCCGGTGCGCTGACTCAGATTGCCGATAATTTTCGGACCGACGAAGCCGCCGATGCTCGCGGTGCAATTGATGAATCCCACCGCCGCGGCGGCTGCTGAACTGGTGAGAAACGCAGAAGGCAACGCCCAAAACGATGGTAGATAAGCCACCGTGCCGAAGCCGAGGAGCGTGAACACCACAATGAGCAGCACATCCGAATGCGGGATTAAAAACCATACGCCCAAGGCGATCGCGGCCGTCAATTGAGGAATGGCAAAATGCCACCGTCGCTCGCCCATGCGATCTGAGCTCGAGCCGAGGACGAGCATGCCGATCAAGCCTGCCACAAATGGAATCGTCCCCACCCAGCCGATGCGTTGAACATCCGTCCAACCGGTGAGTCGCTGGAGCATCGTCGGAAACCAAAACCAAAACGCGTAGCCGCCGGTGTAGGTAAAAAATAGTCCGGCCGTCAAAATTAATACCGCCGGATGTCGCAACGCGTGCAAGATCGACATCTTCTCTGTGTGCGCTTTGGTGCGGTGCTCTTCCGCAAGGCGCGCCGTCATCCAATCTCGTTCGTTCTTCGTTAGCCATCGTGCATCGTTCGGGCGATCCGGCAGCACAAAGAACGTCGCTGCACCGAGCAGCATCGCCGGAATGCCTTCGAGCAGAAACAGCCAGCGCCAGCCGGGAGTATTGAGCCAATGCGTACCGAGAATGGCGCCGGCAACCGGTCCGCCCACGATGAAACCAATTGGAATCGCCGCCATAAATCGCGCCACCGCCTTGGCCCGGTCCTGATAAATGAACCAGTGCGAGAGATAAACAATCACGCCGGGAAAAAATCCCGCTTCGGCTGCGCCGAGCAGAAATCGCGCGCCGTAAAGCTCGATTGGTGTGCGCACGAAACCAGTCAGGGTTGTCAGTGCGCCCCACGTGATCAGCGTTAATGACAACAACCATCTGGCGCTCCAGCGTTCTACCAGCAGCGCTCCGGGAATCTGGAGCGCGAAATATCCGATAAAGAAAATTCCGCTCGCAGTGCCGAACACCGAGTCGCTCAGGCCCAGGTCACCTTTCATCCCAAGCGTCGCGTAGGCGATGTTGGTGCGATCGAGATAGTTCGCGACGTAAAGTAGAAACAGAAATGGCAGAAGCCGCCGCGCAATTCGCCTGCGCGCACTTTCGCCCGCTTCTATCTCCCTAGAAGCCATGATTGCGCGCAGCATAACGCCGTCCGAAACGCTCACAATACGAATCAAGACGTTCACACGCGTTGCATTGGGTAGGGCGATTGACCTCAATCGCCCGCCTTTGATACGCTGCCGCTTATGAAACGAGCGATTGCTCCCCTCTTGTCCCTCCTCGTCGCGACCGTGTCTGCAATCGCCGCGCAGCCGACGAATTTCGCCGGCGAATACGCGGACAAGAGTTTTCTAAACGGTCAGGCCGCATTTCAAATGAGCTTGGAGCAAAGCGGAAGCACGGTGACGGTTTGGTTCAGCGCCGGTTACAACGATGGTCACGGCTTACAGCCAGTCGCCGACGGCAACGGCAAAATCACTTCCAAAGGAACCGTCGAGTTTGCATTTAAGGACAGCGCTAGAAATGCTGGCACCGGCACAATCACTCGCGCCGGGGACGACATCATTGTCTCGCTCAAGACTACGCGCGTAGCCGATTCCCGCTGCCTCGAGCTTTACCGGCAGAACATGCGACTGAAGAAAGTCGGCAAAAAATAGGCGCAAGAATCGGGTGTTTGGCGGCGGCAGGGTCGTTCATCGTGTCGCCATGAAAACAAATTTTCGAATCGTCGGTTTGCCACTGGCGCAATTTCAGCCGCTCTTTTCACTCGATAACAATGAGCTCGCCCAAAAAGCGGCGCGACGTTTGATCGTCGATGCAAAACCGGGATTTCCGTGCCGAGTGAGCTTGCAAGACGCAGAGATCGGCGAGCGCGTCATTCTGGTTCCGTTCGTGCACCACGATGTTGAATCGCCCTATCGCGCATCCGGGGCGATTTTTGTCCGCGAAACGGCGAAACAAACCGAACTGGCTCCAGGCGAAATTCCCGACGTGGTGGCGAGTCGAGTTATGTCAGTCCGCGCCTACAATGACAAAGGAATGATGGTAAACGCTGCCGTCACACCAGGTAAGGAATTGAAGTCACAAATCGAAAAGTTTTTCGGCGACGCAAAGATTAGCTACCTGCATCTCCACAACGCCGGCGCCGGGTGTTACTCCTGCCGGGTTGAACGCGTTTAATTACACCATTGGCCTAAATCTGCCGACGACTTCCTGAAGCCGGCCGGTGATCTGGCCTAACGAGCAGATCTCGACGGCCTCGAGCAATTCCGGGAAACAATTTTGCCCGCTCTCAACTACACTGGCGAGTTTATCGAGCGCACGTTTCGATTTGTCAGCGTTCTTCTTTTTAAATTTCACCAGCCGATCGATTTGCAATTGTTGTTTCTTCCGCGGCGTGCGCGCGAGTTTCACTTCCGGCATATCGTCGCTGCCGTTGCGATAACGGTTGAGCCCGATGATCGGCCGGACACCGTCGTTAATCTGCTGCTCGTAACGGTGCGAAGCGTTTTGGATCTGGCTGCGCTGATAACGATCCTCCACCGCCGCGAGCACGCCGCCGAGCCGTTCGATTTCACGGAACTCATCGAGGATCGCGGCTTCGATTGCGCGTTCGACCGCTTTCATACCGGGCGAGCCGCTCAGCATGTTCATGGTGTGTTTAAAAATGCCGGATTCTTCGAGCAGGATCGCCTGACCATGCGCCGCGAGCCGGATCCATTCTTCGCTCGGGGTGGTGAACGGTTCGTCGGCGCTGTTTGAGTGGCATGAATTCGTCGCGTTCATGTAAGCAAGCATCAATTCCACCGCGGTCCGGGTGAGATTATTTTTAAACTCGGCTGCAATCAGCGATCGCCCGCTCGTTTGGGTGTGCAATTTGTAAAGCTGTGCTTTCGGACCGGCGCCAAAAACTTCGCGCATTCCGATCGCCCAGATGCGTCGCGAGACGCGAGCGAGAGCGATGTATTCCACATCGAGTCCGCAATCGAGAAAGAACGAAAGGCGCGGGCCGAATTGATCGACCGGAATTCCGCGAGCGGCGAACATTTCCGCGTAGGAAAATCCGTTCGAGAGCGTGTAGGCGGCTTGCTGGACCGGTGTCGATCCGGCTTCGCCAATGTGATAGCCGCTGATCGAAATCGGATACCAGCGCGGCATTTCGCGGGTCGTGAATTCCACCATGTCGGTGAGAAAACGAAGCGACGGTTCGATCGGGAAAATGGTTTCGTTCTGCGCTTGAACTTCTTTGAAAATGTCGGCTTGAATCGTACCGCGCAGTTTCGGAACAACGGCCGGACCGAACCGGCGTTTCGCCGCCGCGATGTACATCGCCATGATGATTGGCGCCGGGCCGCTAATTGTCATCGACGCGGAAAAATTCGTCGAGCCGAGATCGAATCCGTCATAGAGTCGCACCATGTCTTCGACCGTGTCGATCGCGACGCCGCCTTCGCCGATTTTTCCGAAAACGCCGTCCGCGTCGCTGTCGATGCCGTAAAGTGTCGGGCCGTCGAACGCGGTGCTCAGCCGATGCGTCCGCTGATGCCGCGTCAAGTAATGGAATCGCTCGTTCGTGTCTTCGGCCAGCATCAGGCCGGAAAACAAACGCGTCGGTTCCTCCGCCTGTGGAATTTTCTTCTCGGACTTACTCTTTTTCGTTTCGCCGTTTTTCTCGAAGCTTTCGACCTCGCGAATGGGCTCGAGATACATTTCCCGATAAGCGCCGTTCAAAAACGGAAATTCGCCGGGTAATCCTTCGCCAAACAAAAAGCGCGCGATCTCACCCGGCTCATCGATTTCGGGAAGCGCGAGTCGCGGCAGCGGTAAGCCTGTCGGCGCACGCATCGTCGGAATTTTTGCTTTGATGTCGTTCCAACGGCCGACCAAATCGCGACCGAATTTTTGATCGGTGCGCGCGCGCTTCACCTGATCGAGAACGAACTGGTTATACTTCTCAACCGACTCAACGACTTGTCCGAGCTTGCTCATGACTTTTTCCGTTCCTTTCCGCGTTTAGATTTGTCGCTCGCAGAAATTAACCCGAACAATTTATCGACGCCAGGGTCTCGGTGTCTTTTTGCCACAGTGTCGATGAGACGTTGCGCGCGCCGATTTTGTTCGAGGCGCTGCTCGATTTCCGTGTGCGCAGTCCGGGCGCGCTGCAAATCGCTTTTGTTCACGACCACGATGTTGGCCAGATCCAGCATGACGATTTTTTGTAACTGCAATCTGCTGCCGTAATCCGGATTCATCACCAACACCGTTTGATCGACAATTCCATTTTTCTGAAACGGCATCGCTTCCTGGCCGGTGCCGACAGTTTCAATGATCACGTAATCGAACCCCGACCGCGCGAGCAACGCCAGGCAATCGTGCGTCGCCGGTGAAAGTCCGCCTGGCTGTCCGCGCGTGGCCATGCTCCGCATAAAGACGCGGTCATTTTGAGAATTAATCATCGTCGCGCGGTCGCCCAGAAGTGCGCCTTCACCGATCACGCTCGGATCATGTGATAAAATCGCGACGCGTGATTGTCGATCTTTGTGCAGAAAACGCAGGACTAACTCGTCAATCAGCGTCGTTTTGCCGGCGCCGCCTGGCCCGGTAAATCCAATCACGCGGGTTACTGACTTCGAGATTGCGGTTTGGAGCTTAGGCGATCGGCGTTTGGATTTACTAAAGCCGTCTTCGATTTCGGTCAGCTTGTGAGCGAGCTCGATGTTCGACGTTTTTGCGCGCCCTCGTTT
>JALYKJ010000142.1 GCA_030774845.1 Verrucomicrobiota bacterium | reverse complement strand
TCCAGGACCTGCTCGAATGCGATCTGCCTTACTGTTGTCCGCATGGCCGCCCCACCATGATCCAAATTTCAAACGCAGAGCTGGAAAGAAAATTTGGCCGAAAGGTTTAGCGCTCCGGTAATGCTTCCCTGGTCGAACAAACTATTTGCGAGTCTGGAATAAGATCGGCACGTTATCCGCTTCCAGTCCTAGAATGGCCTCTCGAAAAATCGTAGTCTGCGGCGGAGGCGGCTTTATCGGCGGCCATCTAGTGGCCGACTTGCTTCGCCAGGGCAAACACGTTCGCGCGGTAGATGTGAAACCATTCGGCGATTGGTTCCAAATGTTCCCCGAGGCCGAAAATTTGCAGCTCGATCTCCGCGAAAAAGAAAGTTGCGAACGCGCGGTGGTGGATGTCGATCTTGTTTACAATCTCGCAGCCGATATGGGCGGAATGGGTTTCATCGAAAGTAACAAGGCGCTCTGCATGCTGAGCGTTTTGATCAACACGCATTTGCTGATGGCGGCAAAGGACGCAGGCGTGAATCGCTTTTTTTATGCGTCGTCGGCCTGTGTTTACGCCGCCGACAAACAAACTGATCCGGATGCAACGGCATTAAAAGAGGGCGACGCCTATCCCGCGATGCCGGAAGATGGTTACGGCTGGGAAAAACTATTTAGCGAGCGGATGTGCCGTCATTTTCGCGAAGATTTTGGGCTAACGACTCGCGTTGCTCGCTATCACAATGTCTACGGCCCGCACGGAACTTACCAGGGCGGCCGCGAAAAAGCGCCGGCTGCGATTTGTCGCAAAGTGATTGAGGCAAAACTTTCGGGGAAGCACGAGATCGAGATTTGGGGCGACGGAAAACAAACACGCAGTTTCCAGTGGATCGACGATTGCGTGAAGGGAACGCAAATGATCATGAACGGAAATTACGCCGAGCTGCTTAATCTCGGCAGCAGCGAGCTGGTCACGATCAATCAGCTTGTCGATCTCCTGGAAGACATTGCGGGGCTGAAATTGAAGCGGCGCTACGATCTCTCCGCGCCGAAAGGCGTGAATAGTCGCAACAGCGACAATACGTTGATTCGCAAAATTTTTGGCTGGGAACCATCGACGCGTTTGAGGGCTGGCTTGGAGCGCACCTACCGGTGGATTCATGATCAAATGGTTTCCAGAAAAGATTCTGGGCGCGTTCCAAGCAAAGTCACGATCCGCTAACCACCTGTCGAGCTGTCGACTTCTCCAACTTCGGCTTTCCTGTTAATTCACCGCTGTGGGCAACCAGAAAATCGCGCTCGTCACCGGCATTACCGGTCAGGACGGTTCGTATCTAACGGAGCTGCTTTTGCAAAAAGGTTACGCCGTTCACGGGGTTGTGCGGCGGACGAGCAACCTGCTGCGTTCGCGGATCGAGCATTTGCGGCGCGACGACGAAATCTACGGTAAAAATTTGTTTCTGCATTATGGCGATTTGTCGGACACAACGACGTTGCGTCGAATTTTTCGCGAAGTCGGGCCGAGTGAGCTTTACCATCTGGCCGGACAAAGTCACGTCGGACTGAGTTTCGAACTTCCGGAATCGACTTGTGACGAAGCCGGAATGGCGACGCTGCGCTTGCTCGAGATCGTGCGCGACCAGGCGCCGAGCGTGCGATTTTATCATGCGTCGACATCGGAGATTTTTGGTAACGCGAGCGAATCGCCACAAACGGAAGAAACTCCGATGCGGCCGACGAGTCCGTACGGCTGCGCCAAAGCGTTCGCGACGCAGCTTTCTCGCGTTTACCGGCAATCGTACGGCATGTTTGTTTGCAACGGCATTCTTTACAATCACGAGTCCCCGCGGCGCGGTGAAAATTTTGTGACGCGCAAGATCGCGCGCTCGGCGGCGCGAATCTCGCGCGGGTTGGATGTCGATCTTGTGTTGGGAAATCTGGAAAGCAAACGGGACTGGGGCCGCGCCCAGGATTATGTCTTCGCGATGTGGCTGATGTTACAGCACGAAAAGCCGGACGATTACGTCGTTGGGACAGGGGAAGCGCATTCGGTGCGAGAATTTGTCGAGGCCGCGTTCAAAGTGGTCGATTTGCCGTGGAAAAAATACGTGAAGCAAGATCCGGCGTTCGATCGGCCGATCGAGCCGGCGGGTTTGGTCGGCTGCGCAGATAAAATTAAAAAAAACCTCGGCTGGAAACCGAGTGGCAGTTTCGAACAACTCGTTCGCGAAATGGTCGAGGCAGAGTTGGAACAATTGAAAAGCTGAAAAGCGGAGATCGGAAAGCTGAACAGCTCAACTTTTCAACTTCTCAACATCCCAGGACGCGCGCCTTATTTCCAACCTTTCGCGTGAGGAATTTCACTTGCCTTTGCTTAAAAGCGGTCCGGGAACTCGCGCTCACAAGTCCGACACGCTTAGCCTTTGTGGGTTACAGCGTTTGGACCGATTGTGAATGAGCGGCAGCTTTGAGTGCCTCACAGATTTCGATCGCATATTCGTGCCAAGTCTTAAAATGCCGCGCCTCGATCTCGTCGACCAGACTCTGCCGCAAATCTGAACGCGTCGCGAGCGTCACAATCGCGCCACTGAGTTTCGCAGGATCCCGGACATCAACCGTCAAACAGCCGCCCTTATCTGCCGCTTCGGCCATGGCTCCAAAATTTGCGCAAACGCAAGGACGCCGATTCCACAAACTTTGAATGATAGGAAGACCAAAACCTTCAACGATCGATGGGTAAATCGTAAAATCGCATTCACGATAGAGATTCACGAGTTGCCGGTCGGTTACCTTCCCGTGCCAAATTATATAACGATTGCGTTTCCTAGCGGTTTTAATGAGTTCGACAATGAATTCCGCGTCCTTGTAGCGATCACCTGCCAAATGGAGCCAAAGTCTCGGGTGAGCTAAAGCGGAAGCTGCCCGTTCAAACGCCTCAAGCAAAGTTTTGTGATTCTTGCGTGGTTCCAATGTTGACACGCAGAGAATGTTTACGGCATCTGGCAAGACATTTGGTTTCGGACGCGGACGTTCCATGCCAGGGAACTCGCCGGCTGAAGAACAGACATGAATCGTCGGCAGACGTAATCGACGTTTCTCAACAAAGAGCCGAAATTGCTCCGCTGCCGAATTCGAAACGGCAATAATAAGGTCAGCGTTGCAGAGGGCCGTCATGTACTCGGCATGGCATTTTGCCGCTTTGCGCCGAACGAGTTCAGGATGGGAAATCGGAATTGCATCGTGAAAAAACGCGGCGACACGCATCTGCTGCTTGCGTGCGCAAGCGATGAGTCGATGAGGGTCGGTTTCATAAATCACTTCCGGCAGGAGAAGCCATGATCCGGCCGAGCTGCTCGCCTGGCTCCGGTTCAAAGCCACTTGCTTAACCAAGCCGAGGTGTGCCCGGTGGTCCCGATCGAGCGGAACCAAGGCGCTGCGCCAGTTTGACCAGCGGACTGCGACGAAATCGGCGTTGTTGCGGCTCAATCCCGAGATCAGGCCGCGGACAACAGCTTGGATTCCGCTTCGCGCATCACTCCTGGCCGCGTGTGACGTTACGACAAACAGGGCACCCATGATCTCGCGTTGTTACGCGGGCTGCTCGCGACCAGCCGTGTCAAAGTCATCGTGTTGCTGTAGGTGTTCGATTGCCTGGAGCTTTTTTGAAGTGAGACCTATCCCTTCAAAAATCATGGGAAGCAAAGAGTATCGCCGCGTGCCGAATCGGAATTTTGCATGGCGAAGTCCGTGCCAAGTGGCGGCAGGCCGCTCAAAAAACATCCACAAGAGACGGATCAGGGCTTCGAACCAGCAGTAAACACGCCGAACTGCGGAGCGCGCAAGGAGAGTTTGAAAAGGCAAAAAAAGTGCTCCGCAATCATTCTGAGTCAACAAACCGGGATGGCGTTGGCGAATCTCCCGCATAGTATGTTCGGCAATCATCTTCATTGAACCGAGCCGCGAGTCATCCCGAATCAAGCTGAGCTGATCGCCGTGGTAGCGCCACATTGCCAGTTTCTTCGGCACATGGATGGTGCCTGTGATACTCGTCAGACGAAGCAACCAATTGTAATCGGCAATGGAGCCGACCTGAGTTTCAAAGGGCCCAGCCTTTATCGCGGACGATATTCGAATAAGCAATTGATTGAGAGAGCAGTAAACGCTGCGCCCGGCAAAGTGTAGCAAACAATCGTGCGGCACGGGCCGATAATTTGCGTTCTGCTTTATTTCGCCGGGGAAAGCAGTGCGAACGGTAGCCAAGCTCAATAAGTCCCTCGTCGCCCGCACCTTCAAATGACCAGTCAAATCCGCAGGCGAAAGCTTGCCTCCGTTGCGATCGATAAACAATAGGTCGCATACAGCAATGCCCGCCCCCGGGCATTGGGCGCATGCCTTCAGCATATCAGCGAGAAATTCCGGAGCCATCGTATCATCGCAAGTCGCGATGTGGAGAAATTCGCCGGTTGCCAGTTCTATTCCGCGATTCAAAGCCGCATAAACTCCTTCGCTTGGGATTTGATAAAGCCGAAAACGAGAATCAGTAGATGCAATCGATTTGAAAAGCTCCCAACTACCGTCAGTGGAATGGCTATCGAGTACAATCGCCTCCCAGTCGGAAAAACTTTGCGTCAGGATAGATTCGATTCGCGCGTCGAGGAATTGGCGGGCGTTGAGAGACGGTAAAAGAATTGAGACTCGCGGTCTGCCCATCTGAACTGTTCTTCAAAGCTAACTCACGCAAAGGATTCGACCGTTTACTACGAAATACGGCTGCTTGAGAGGATGTTCCATCGTTGACATGCCGCGCGCGGCGAGGCCTAAATCGTGGCCATCATCGCGTTGCCGACAAAGAGGTAAGATCTCGGACGCCCGATCCGTCTTTCTTAGTTCGTCAGTCATATTCGAATCTGTTGGACATATGGCCATAAATTTGCCGCACGACAGTAGTTAGATAGCTCCGGCCGCGTAGTTTCATGTGTTTTGAATACCATGCGTTCGCTAAATCGCTGTAGGTCGGGTTATAAGCAACGTCAGGTACTAATTTCTGGATGAGTCCGGCACGTTGTCAAGATCGAGATTGTGAAGAATACCCGCGATCAAGTTTTGACACCATGTATTGCCCGATTTTTCGAATTCCGAGACGAAGATCTCATTCACGCGAAAAATTGTAATCGTATGGCTGTAGTACTTAGCGGGTGAAGATTTTGAGCATTCATGACTGCACATCGGTTGGAAATTCTCAAACGGGTCATAACCTTGGCGCAACATCGATCAAGCGCGGCGTTATACAACCAGTATTGTTTCTGTAGTCGCGCTCATTGCTGCGCCGACGATATCGAACCAGTAGCAACCTTCTTGCCCAAGAGTTATTACCAGTTGATACAGCCGCGGGGTCCGAGGCGCTTCTACCATTGTCAAAAGTAGCCCACCGACTCAGATATGCGCACAACCAGCAGGCGATAGGCAGGCATTTGCGCGGAAGCAGGATTTCTAGCGGTGGAGTAGGACCTTTGCGCTGCTCTGCTC
>JALYKJ010000141.1 GCA_030774845.1 Verrucomicrobiota bacterium | reverse complement strand
TGCTTGAGCTGCGGGTTCAGCTCGGCGACACGGGCGGCAAAACTCGGATCACCCCACAGCCCGCGCGCCGCGGCGGCCTCGGGATTAACCTGAGTCTCACTCGCGAGTTCGGCGTCCGTCGGGTTGTGCTGCACCTTTGGATACATGAATTCCCCGTCGGTCTCCTGATCCCACCAGGTGTAACCGAGATACGGATTCACGAAGAGATTCCCCTGATGCATGTGGCAGTTCATGCATTGGCTCGACGGAATCGAGCGTGTGAACTGGTGCATGACCGGATGGCCGCGTTCCGTTTTCGGAATTGATTCGTCCGTGGTGAAACTCAGGCCTTGATGACCAAATTTGCTCCACCAGCCGGAGTTTGTCGGCGAACGATCGTTCGCGTAAACGACGTGACAGGCGGAGCAACCGCTGGATCGATAATCACCCGGATGATCGTTCGATCCGAAAAATCCGAGCAACGGATCGTGGAGTCGCGTTTTTTGCAAACCGAGAAAGACGGGATCGGTGCGATTGAGCGTGCCGAGACCGCGCTCGGAAAGTCGATTCCGCGGCCGGCCGTTCGGTTCGGCGCTGGTTGGAAGTCCAAGCTGCAATTGTTTTTCGCCGCCCTTTTCGAAAATGCGCAAAATGTTTCCAGGATTACTTAGATTAAAACGCGGCAGCGGTTCGATGGATGGAAGAATACCGTGGACCTGCGTGTCTTCCGCCGTAACCGGCGTGTAGTTGATTAACTTCAGCGGCGCGCCATCCGCGCCGTAGGCCTGACCGAAGCGGTAATTCTTCTCTGGATAAGCGCCGTTATTATATAGAGCCGCCCCCCAGAGCATCGCGCCGTGATTCATCATGCTATGATCGACGTTGCGGATGATTTCGCTGTGACAAAGACCGCACGATTGCTCCGCGACGCGCAAGTCGCCTGGATTCAGAAAACGAATGAACTCAGGTGACTCGTGATTGAGCCAGACGTTTGAGTTCGGCGGTTTCGCGGATGTTTTCCAAAATTCTTTGTTCTTCGGCAAAATGTGCGCCTGCTCTTTTTTCAAGTGGAGCGCGGGATCTCCGCCATGGCAATCGGTGCAGCCGAGGACGACATTCTGTTCGGCTTGGTGCATCGGCTCGACGCCTTGATGGCATTCCAAACAGCCAACACTCTTTCTGTCCGCTTCAGCTTGGGTTTGATCGATCCAATTTCGCGGTGGCAGTGAAGCGCGTGCGATTGTCGATCTTGTAACGGGAACAGAAGTTGGCGGACCGTAGCCGGATGCCTCTTGAGCGGACAAATTCTTTTCGGGCACGAGCAGGAGCAAGACCACGAATGGCAGCGCGTGAATCGAGATTCGAGAACCGAGATTCGGTTTTCGATGTAACGATGTAACGATGTAACGATTCACATTCTTAGTAAGTCAGCGTCAGCGTCACGATCGCGCTGTAGAGAAATGGATCGACCCGGCCGGGTGGGGGACCCGGAAAACCGAATACCGGCACAGTGTTCGCGCGATAAATGTCTTTGTAACCCCAGCGCGGAATGAGAAATCCGGCGCCGGCAGTGAGAATAACGTTGTCGGTCAGCAGCGGTCGCCATTCGAAACCGGCGCTGCAATCGAGCGCGAAATCGTTGCTGGCGTGGTTGGTGAACAATACAAGCTCGGTCGTTTCGGTCGTGACCGTGCGGATATAGTTTACGTTGATGAACGTTTTTAGTTTCGGCAGAACATCGGCGTCGAATCCGTAGCCAAAAATGAGCGCGCCGGGATTCACGAAATTCGCCTGGCCCTCGGATTTGCTCGTCCGAAAATCGATCACCAAACTGTCGCGCTGTTTAAAATTAACCGCCGTGCCGGCAAGATTGAATCCCTGATGTGAAAAATAGCTGAACGGCCCGCCGATAAAGAACGGCCGATCGAACACGGTATCAAAACCGGTCGCGTGCGAATCGGCCGGATCGCTGTCGCCGCTCGCGTAAAAGATCGAGAATTTGTGGCGCATCCAATCCTTGTCGACTGACAATTCGAGCGCGGCCATCTGCGCATTGATGTCGACGCGCTGTCCGGCGATGCCGTTCAAGCTGTCTTCGCCGAGGACTTGGTAAAATGCGTGATCGATGTTGAGCCAGCCGATGTGTCCGTCGCCGGTCCAGCCGAGGTAATACGCTTGCAGATAATGATTCGCCACGGTGCCGATCGGCGCCGGGCGAGTAATGAATCCGTTTTTGTCGTAGTGCCGGCTATTGTTGTCGAAGTCGCCGACAAAAGTGAGCTCGCCGGTGTAACCTTTCCAAATCAAATCCTGCCGGAAAACGTTCGCGATGTAGACCTGTTGTTTGCGCGGATCGAATTCGTTGAGATCGGAATAAGTATCCTTCTCGCGCATGTCGAACGCGGCGAGATTGTATTGCCAGCGGTTGTTGTCGTAGTTCCCAAAAATGCGGATGCCAAGATTCGTGTCGTTGAAAATGAATCCGCGAAAATCGCTCACGAACGGCTGCATGCCGACCCGCAGCGAAATGAAATCGTAGTTGTTGGACAGATCGCGCAGATGAATTTCAGCGAACGCTTCCTGCAACGACCAAAATTCTTTTTCACGCGTCGTGCCATTTTGCGGATTTGGATTCACGACGTTGTTTTCTTGGACGTCGAAATAGTTGTGATTGTAAACGCCGAGCAGGCGCAGCGCCCAATCGATCGGCTTGAAGGCGGTCTCGCCTTTGAACAAATCGATGCCGATCGAAAAATCGTTCGACCAAAACTCCTGGTCGCTCAGGCCGAAAAATTCGGAACTGTTCGGCCGCGCGGCGCTCACCCCGCTCGGTGTCGGCAATTTGCGCGCTTCGTATTGGAAGAAATCTTCGGCGGTGATGTTGAGAAAAATGTCCTGATCAATGATCGGCGCGTCACCTTTGAGCTTGCTCTGCAAATACGGGTGCCAGAGATGGAGATCGGATTGATAGGGTGTTTCGGTCGAAGGATCGGCATAGCGCTTCCAACGGCCAAATCCGATGAACCAGCGATTCGGCTCCGGCTGCGAAGAAGGAAGCAATCCTTCGCCTTCTTCCGATTGTGGATACGTTTCATATTCCAATTTTTCCCGGCGCGGAACCACTTCGCGGACGCCTTTGCGCGGAAGTTGAAGCGAGCGGGGCAAGGCTTCCTGCCCGTACTCTGGAAGTTGTGGCAGAATCGGCGGAAAAAGTTCCGGCGCCTCCGGCGTTTCTGGTTGTTCGCGTTGTGACGCGCCGGGATCGGGATTGAATTCGGAGGGCGAAAGCGGCTCGTTCTGCGCCAGCAGCGTGGTGTTCGCGACAACGAGATCGCTTTGTAACGAGAGGATATCCTTCGAATCGACGACCTCGATTGCTCCGAACTGGGTGCGATTCTCAGCAACGTCCGTGGCCTGCGCGTGCCGGACTTCGACCGTTTGCCCGTTCAGACCGCAGAGTGGGATCAAAAAACCGAGGCACAGCGCTGCGCCCCGGCGCAACGTCGCGCCGGCAAACGACGGAGTTGACCAGCGCATGGGAGGGCGAGGATGCCCGAAAGCCACTCCTATTTGCAAGCTCAACACACTAGGACAGCGCCCGACGCAAAAACCAGTTTGAATGGGAAATTAACCCACTACTAAAAAAATCGAAGTGTCTCGGCAGGTTTTTAGTGGCGTATCGTTGCGCAATTTGATACTGACGCGTCATGAAGCATCGGGTTTGTTTGGCGCTCGTCGGCGCGGTGCTTTTCGTCGCTCACCAGGCGTTTGCTTTAACTGGTTCGGCGGTGATCCTCAGCCCGGTGCCAGGCTCGACCTTTCCGTCCTCGAGCGTGACCTTTAGCTGGAGCGCTGGCAGCGCGACATCTTACTGGCTCTTAGTCGGCAGTTCCCCAAATGGATCCGATATTTACAATTCGGGCCAATCGCAGGCGCTCTCGACCACGGTAAACAACATTCCTACCGACGGGCGCACCGTCTACGTGGCGTTACTTTCTTTGGCTAACAATTCCTGGGGCTTCAACAGCTACACTTACACGGCGTTCACAGGGTCCCCTACGCCAACTCCTGCACCTACTCCGACCCCCACGCCCACGCTAACCGCAACGCCGACTCCAACGGCCACCGCTGCGCCCACTCCAACAGCGGTCGATCCGCTCACTGTGGCTGACGTCCACACGATCATCAATCAAGCGGTGACGCGTGCGGTCAGAATCTCACCCAACAGCGTGATCGCGGTCGTGGATCGCGAAGGTTACGTGCTCGGCGTTTGGGTCGTGCGCGGCGGCGCGGCTACTCCTGGCGAAATCGCTACTGCGGTGAGCAAAGCAGGAACAGCCGCGTATCTAAGCAGCAATCAAAACGCGTTCACTTCGCGCACGGCGGGTTTCATCATCCAACAACATTTTCCGCCGGGAGTCAGCAACACCGCGCCCGGGCCTCTGGTCGGCGTCGGTCTTTCGAAT
>JALYKJ010000140.1 GCA_030774845.1 Verrucomicrobiota bacterium | reverse complement strand
GTTGGCTCGCTGTTCCTTGCCATTCCGTCGGCGATTATCGTCTATTTTTTAATGCGAATGCTGGTGAGCCGCTCACGGGTGCCTCAGAAAACAATCTGAATTAAGAAGCTTGGTGCGCGGGCAAATGTTTTTCCCCATCTCCACGTGTTGCCAATCGGAATGCCTCGATTAAGGTGCTGCGGTTCGACTCTGCTATGCGCTTTTCATACCGATTTCTCACCGTCTCGATCGCGTTAATTGCGACGGCAGCCGCTCTCCGTTCGGCTGCTGCCGCGCAAGCATTCATTATTGTCGATTCGCAAACGGGCTACGTGTTGGAAGAGCAAGACTCGCGGAAAAAATTACAAATCGGTAGTTTGACAAAAATCGCGACGGCAAGCGTGGTGCTCGATTGGCTGGAACGGAAATCGGGCAACCTGAATGAGGTCGTGACTATTCCGCCGGAGGCGTTTGTCGGAAGTCTGGAAAATAACATCGGGTTTCAGCCGGGCGATAGCATTGCGTTGCGCGATCTCCTTTATGCTGCGCTGATCCAATCAGACAATATTGCGGCGTACACTTTGGCGAGCCACGTTGGCTCTCAATTAGGATCGCTCCTGCCCACTGAGGTCGCATCCAAACTGACATCGGTCGATTCCTTCGTTGCGCAGATGAATGCGCTGGCCAAACAGCTGAAGATGGAGCGCACGCGCTTTGTCAACCCGCATGGGATCGACAACAAAGTCCGGCCTTTGCCGTTTTCGACCGCTCAAGATATGGCGCGTCTGACCCGCTACGCCATGAATAAAGCGAGTTTCCGTTTTTATGTGTCGCAAAAAGAGCGTCAAATTTCATTCGATCGAGCTGGGCACCGATTCAATTATGTGCTTCGCAACACGAACGAGCTCCTTGGGAGAAACGGCATCGACGGAGTAAAAACTGGCCGCACCGCGCGGGCGGGTGACTGTTTGGTTCTTTCCGCCACTCGCGAGCCAGAGATCGTGACCCAAGGCAAGGCGATAACCGTCTATCCGCGTCATTTAATCGTGGTATTGCTCGGCAGCACGAATCGTTTCGGTGAAGGCGGGGGCCTTCTTGCGCGCGGTTGGCAACTCTTCGACCAATGGGCTGCGTCGGGACGTGTCGCCGATCCGAAGAAAATGCTCTGATTGCTGTTACGAAAATGAAGCCACGGATTGGTGTTTTAACCAGCGGTGGCGATTGCCCTGGATTGAATGCGGTCTTGCGTGGCGTTGTCCTCGCAGCGGAGAAACTCGGTTGGGAAGTGGTTGGTTTTCGGGATGGTTTCGAAGGCCTTCTTCGGCCTAAAGATCACGTTATTCTCGATCACAAAAGCACGGACGGGATCATGGCCCTGGGTGGTACCATCATCGGCACAACCAATCGTGGCCATTTCGTTGCAAAAGTCGGAGCGGGTGAGCGAACCATCGTGCCAGCGAAGATAATCGAGGATGCCCAAAGCGCTTTGAACAACCTGCGCGTGAAAACACTGATCATCATCGGCGGAGACGGTTCCATGGTGACGGCACAACAATTGCAGGAGGCGGGCATCAATTGCATCGGTGTCCCCAAAACGATTGATAACGACCTCGAAGCCACTGCCATGACGTTCGGATTTGATTCCGCGGTCGCGACGGTGATGGACGCGCTCGACCGGTTGCACACCACCGCCACGAGTCACAAACGGGCCATGGTTGTGGAAGTGATGGGACGTCATGCCGGCTGGATCGCGTTGCACGGCGGGATCGCCGGTGGAGCGGACATCATTTTGATTCCGGAGATCCCATTTGATTACGACAGGATTGCGGCTGTCATAAAAGCACGCGACGCCGCTGGTAACCTCGGCTCGCTGGTTGTAGTCGCAGAAGGCGCCAAATCAAAAGACGGTCAACAGGTGATGCGCGAAACGAAAGATGGCGAATTTCGCCTCGGCGGAATTGGCGAAATTGTCGCGCGTGAAATCGCTCAGCGCAGCGGGAAAGAAACGCGGTCTTGCGTGCTCGGCCATCTGCAGCGCGGCGGCGCGCCGACGACGCTCGATCGAATTCTTGGCACACGCTTCGGCGTCAAAGCCGTCCAATTGGCTAACGAAGGACACTTCGGATCCATGGTCAGTTATCAAAATTACCAGGTCCGTCATGTACCCATTGCCGAAGCCGTCAACCGTCTGCGCCTGGTTCCACCCAACGGCGAGATGGTGCAAACCGCGCGCGGCGTCGAAATCTCTTTCGGCGATTGACGTTTGATTCCTCGCACGACGGTCACAACGGACACAACGATTTTTTGATTCGTCGAAGAACCTTGTGATCCTTTGTGTTCTTAGTGTGATGAAA
>JALYKJ010000139.1 GCA_030774845.1 Verrucomicrobiota bacterium | reverse complement strand
GTTCTCTACACGACGACGAACTTTTTCGAAAAACCACGGGAGTTACTCGATCCAAACGTATTGGCAAAAGACGGCACAATCGCGCTGGGCGGCGTGGACGTGACCGATGACGCCAAACTGATGGCTTATGGACTCGCGACCGCCGGTTCCGATTGGCAACAATGGAAGGTGCGCGACGTCGAGACCGGCAAAGATCGACAAGATGTTCTCGACTGGATCAAGTTTTCGAACACGTCGTGGAAAAAAGACGACAGCGGATTTTTCTACAGCCGCTACGACAAGCCGGACGAAAAAAACAAACTCCGCTCGCAGGTTTACAATCACAAACTCTTCTTCCATCAGCTCAGCACACCGCAGTCGCAGGACAAATTGATTTACGAGCGACCCGATCAAAAGGAATGGCTCTTCAACGCCGAAGTGACGGACGACGGGCGTTATCTCATCATCACCGTCCAGCGCGGGACCGACCCGAAGAACCGTGTCTTTTACAAAAACCTGGTCGATCCAAACTCCGAAGTCGTCGAGCTGCTCAGTAAAGCGGACGCCGAATACGTTTTCATCGACAACGAGGGGCCGGTCTTCGCGTTCCGGACCAATTTAAACGCGCCGCTTGGCCGGATCGTTACCATCGACACGAGCAAACCACTCCCCGCGCAAATCGACGAGCTCGTGCCGCAATCGAAAGACAAACTGGAAGCGGTCAGCACCGTTGGCGATCGCTTCGTTGCCGTTTATCTGAAAGATGCGCACAGCGCGGTGAAATTATTCAAGCTCGACGGCTCGGCGGACGGCGAGATCGCGCTGCCCGGACTCGGCACCGCCGGCGGATTCACCGGCAAACGCAAAGATCGCGAGACGTTTTATTCTTTCACCAGTTTCACTACGCCGACGGAAATTTTCCGGTACGATTTCGACAAGCGCGCGAGCGAAGTCCTGTTCAAACCGAAAGTAAAATTTAATCCCGACGATTACACGACCGAGCAGGTCTTTTACAACAGCGCCGACGGCACGCGCATCCCGATGTTCATTTCCTACAAAAAAGGAATGAAACGCGATGGCCAGAACCCGACCTATCTTTTCGGTTACGGCGGATTCGATATTTCCGAAACGCCGACGTTCGCGCCCGCTAATCTAGTTTGGATGGAAATGGGCGGAATCTTCGCGGTCGCGAATCTGCGCGGCGGCGGCGAGTACGGCGAGAAATGGCACGAAGCCGGAATGCTGCACCTGAAACAAACCGTGTTCGACGATTTCATCGCCGCGGCCCAGTACTTGGTCGACAATCATTACACGTCGACGCCGAAACTCGCGATCGGCGGCGGCAGCAACGGCGGTCTGCTGGTGGGCGCGTGCATGACACAACGGCCCGATCTTTACGGGGCCGCGCTCCCGAACGTCGGCGTGATGGACATGCTGAGGTTCCAAAAATTTACCATCGGCTGGGCGTGGACTTCGGATTATGGCAGCGCGGATAAGCCGGATGATTTTTCATTTCTGTACGCCTACTCACCGCTTCATCACATCGCCCCGCCTGGGCGGGGCTGTTGTTATCCAGCGACAATGGTCACGACCGCCGATCACGACGATCGCGTCGTGCCAGCGCACAGTTTTAAGTTCGCGGCCACGTTGCAAGCCGCGCAAGGTTGCGACAAACCAACTTTGATCAGGATCGAAACCAAAGCCGGACACGGCGCCGGCAAACCAACGACCAAGATCATCGAAGAAACCGCTGACCGCTGGGCCTTCCTCGTCAAAGAGCTCGGAGTGAAAATTCCGAAGTAACGAGACGCGAAAGGTGGATCGGCCGCTCCGTCGGGCGATGTTAAAAAAATGCGGCTTGGCCGCCAAATTTAAGCATCGAGCAAGGGAATGCTCGATCCACCAAAGAGGTCGGAATGAAAGTTCCGAAGTGAAGGAATCAGCGCCTGAGTAGATGAGAATCGAAGCGATATTCGATTGGTTTTCCAATTTTGATTCGTTTGAAGTCCGGGTGGTTTGGGTTCAACAGAAAGTTAAGCTCACTCGTGCTCAGCACGCTCGGCACTGCCAGGACTGCGGAACAGCTTTCGCGCACCCAGTCATCACCGATACGCTGGATAGCAATGGTCGGGACTTCTGAGTTCCAGTCCGTCGGCAATTGTGCCACCGGAAAATATTCGGTGTGTCGCTCATTCCATTCGATCCGAAACGAAAGAAACCGGTCGAGCGGAGAGAGAGGCATGGTGTGGACGAGAAGCTCGAGTGCGGCGAGCGATTCGTGTTCACTCACGTAAATCACAGGAACTCCGCGGGAGTTCCAACGCCCACCCAGAAGGCGGCTGCCTTCGCCGGTGAAGGCGGCCCGCACACGATCCGCCCGCACGATTCGCCAGGCCGAGCATGCTGTGCTCACCAGTAGACGCCGTAATCGATTCGACCCAACAAATCGTCAACCTCACGAGCGCCAATTTCGCTGCTGGCGTAGTCCAGCGGCACTGCGCCACCAAGTCCGCGCTGTGGATATTTCAACCATTGTCGAGCCCGATCGACTGTGCCGAAAACTTTCGTGGCGTGTTGAACGATCCGCCAGAAGCGCATCAGCCGGTCGGATTCCTGGGGCGAGAGACGTCTTTCAGCCCGGCGCCGCTGCAATGTCGATCTCGAGATCGAAAGCTGGCGCGCCAGTGACTCGAACGGCTCATCGATCTCGTTCCGCAAATGTTCGAGCTCGCTGAACGGCAATCCTTTGCTGATATGCCTGATCACTTTCGCGGACGGGATGTGCTTCTTCGCCAGCACACTTTTGGAACCATAACCGACAGTCGGCTGTTCGCGGACACCGCTCCGCCTGGAATACCTTCGTTTAACCGGCTTACTCAATTGGGTAAATTATATGATTCAAATGGGCTGTCAAGCAGCAGTTAGATTTGATCCACCAAAATCATCGAAGAAACCGGCCGACCGTCGGGCCTTCCTCGTCAAAAGAGCTCGGTGTGAAAATTCCGAAGTAAATCTGGACCGCGGATTACCCGCATCCACGAAAATTACGGCGGGCAGGCTGCGGATTTCGCGGATTGTTGCAACTCGGTCGCTGATCTCTGAAATCTGACCTCTGTCTTCTGAAGACCCGTTCCTCACGCGTAATCACCAGTCTGCACATTTTTACATGCCCGGGTGACACAAAGGGTGACACAAATTTCAGCACGGTTCCGTTTGCTTGGCCGCTCGTCACCAGTCGCACTCAGTCGGGGCTGATAAGAACCATGGGAAACCGTTCTTCAACGCCGAAGTCTCACTTCGCTGACGCGGTTTCTTTCGGCGCGAGCGAGGCGACGATTTTCTCGAAGCGCGGATCGCCGCGCAGCGGATCCCAGTAGGGTAGCAGTTTCAATTCACCGTAGCTGGGGTAACCCGAATAAAGCGAAGTCACGATCGCTAGCTGCTCGCAGGCGAGATCTTTCTCGCCGACCCAAGCAGCGATGATGGCGAAATATTCGATCATGAGCGCGCCGTTGTGGGCATCTTTCTCCACCGGCATTAGCGCAATCGCGCGCCTGCCTTCGCGCAGCGCGTCCTCTTTTCGGCCGAGGCCGGCATCGATTACGCCAAGGATGCAAAGTGCTGGCCCATAATTTGGCTGGGCTTGCACGACCTTCTCCTGCTGCGTACGAGCGGCGGCAAAGGCAGAGCGCGCTTTGGCTTCGTCCTTCGTCATCCGGTCAAGGAGGCCCTCGCCGAAAGTGCGGTTCAATTGAACAGCATCAAAGCCAAACACACCGTCGCCCAACGCCACCAAAGCATTGGCAGCGGCAGTAGCGTCGCGCTCGGCCAGCGCGCAGATGAACCAACTATCCGCGACACTCTGGATCGCGGCGGGATTTTTTTCCCGGATTGAATCGATCATTTGATGCAAAGGCCGCGTGTCAGCTTTCCAATCCAATTCGAGTGAAGCGCGGAATACTTTTGTTTCCGCGTCATCCGGCTTGATCGCCAGTGCGCGATCCGACACGGTGGCCGACTCGGCGTAGCGCCGCAGATGTCGGTAGCTGAGCGCGGTCTGCTGCAGGGTAAAGACATCGCGCGGATCCAGCTCCAGCGCCCGCTCCAAATTACGCAGGCCTTCCTCCGCTTTGCTCCGCCGCCGAAAAATGTAGCCTGTTAGTGCGAAGACACGGGGATCATTCGGCAACGTTCTTCGGGCGATCTCCAGTTCAGCCAGAGCTCCATCATAATCGAGATAACCTCGATAAAGGTTTTCGGCGCGAGCGAGGTGCGCTTCTCCTGCATCCGGCCTCAGGCGGAATGCGGCCTGAATCGCCGCTTCCGCCAACGCCAGCCGCGCAGGAATGTGGTCGGTGCCGAGGAAGTAAAGCAGATCGTGCGTGTAAGCCAGTTGGCAGTAAGCGAAGAAAAATTGCGGATCACGCGCTACCGCCTGGTTCC
>JALYKJ010000138.1 GCA_030774845.1 Verrucomicrobiota bacterium | reverse complement strand
GCGCAGTGTTTCGGAAGGTCCGAACTTGTTACCAGTGCTGATCCAGGTGCTGGCGAGTTTTTCCAAAGCTGACGGCGTTCTGCTGGAGGAAGAAATCGACTCGAGTCTTGGATTTTTGCGGTACGATTATCCGGAAGCCGTTTACTCCGAGCTCCGCCAACTTTTCCGGCAAGCGCTCTACGAGCAACAAGATCTGAACGCGATGGCGCAAAAGCTGGGGACGCAGTTGACGACCGAGCGCAAGATCATGCTTGGCGTCCAACTTTACGATCTCATTTCGCAGGCCGGGCTGAAACAGGAACAGGTGGTCGCGTTTTATTCGTTCATGTCGCAGCTCGGGATGGCGGCGCAGGCGATCGACATCGTTTATCAATTGAACGCATCCGAAGATGCCGATCCGTCGATTTACCAGCGCGGCGCGTCCCCGTTGGAATCGCTCTCGTTTGCCAGCAACGGAAAAGCGGACGTGCGGGTGAAAAACCTGGCCGAGAGCGATCGGTTAATGGCGTTTCGCTATCATGACCTGATCCTGCTCAAGAATTACAGCAGCCAAAATGTTTCTGTGCGCGGCCGGCCGCTGGTGCGCGGCGGATTCTGCCGAATTTATCCGGGGCAGCGAATTTTGGTGGGCGACCACGTGCTGACGTATCAGGAGCTGGCCCAATATTTCAATGCCAAGAAAAACGTATCCGTTCCACAGATTTTTGTTCGGGTAAACAAAGATGCGGACGAAGTCGGTCTCGAGCGCGCGCGGACACGCGAGAGCGCGCTCGAGATCGCGTTCGGATTGAAAGTGCGAGTTAAAGCGTTGCGCGACGTCGATGCGGTGCTGAACGGCGTGAAACTCAAGTCCGGCGCGCAAGTGGAAGCTGCGCTCGACGACAAAATTCTTTTCCACAACGACAGCGAAATGGATTTGAGCGATCTGCGCCGGCGCGCTCGCGCTCTCGGTGGCCGGTTTCAACTCAAGGCCTCGAAATCAGAATATCTGGTTTCGAACGACCCGAGCCGATTGCAACCGGACGATATTTTGCTTTCGCCTGGAACGAGCGGCGACGTTTTGCTGAAAATTTTCTGCGATTACGACCAGCGCGTCGGAGAATTGGAAGTGATCGAAGCCGACCGTCCGATCCTGGTCGGCGACGTGGCGGTAAGATCGACATATCCCCTGAAAGATTGCGACACGATCAGGATCGACGTTGGACAATTCCTGCGCTGTAATTTTTCCGAGCGCATCATCGAGGAGGAGCGCAACATCATTCGCACTCTCGAGGTGACCGAGGTAACGCATCGCTTTGCGAGCGGCGATTCCGGTTTGGAAGGAATTTCATTTGCCCTCACTCGCGGCGAGCTGGTCTGCGTGATGGGTGCGAGCGGTTCGGGCAAAAGTACGTTGCTCAGAGTGCTCGCCGGACAACTGCAGCCGACGAGCGGGCAGATTTTTTTAAATGGGCGCTCGCTTTATCCAAACCTGGACGACCTCAAGAAATACATCAGTTACATTCCTCAGGAGGACGCGTTCGACGAGCATTTGACGATCGGCGAGAATTTGCAATTCGCAGCTGCGATTCGATCACCCCATCTTTCCCGGCGCGATCGGATGCGGCGGCTGGAAGCGAAATTGGTCGAGCTCGGTCTAGGCGAACGCCGTGATGCAGTCGTCGGCGCCGCGATCAAAAAGACGTTGAGCGGCGGCGAGCGGAAGCGACTCAACATCGGCCTCGATATGATCGGAATGTCGGACGTTTATCTTTTCGACGAGCCAACGTCGGGTCTGTCATCCAAAGATTCCGAGCACGTGATCGAGATCATTCGATCGATGGCGCACAACAAAATCATCATCGTCACGATCCACCAGCCGAGCTCGAAGCTGTTCCAATTGTTTCACAAGGCAATCCTGCTCGACAAAGGCGGCCGGCTTGTCTTTTTCGGGACGCCGACGGAAATGCTCCGCTATTTTGCCGAAGCCGAGCACCAACATCAGTTCGGCGCGGACTTGGGCGCGTGTCCTTCGTGCGGGACGACGCGACCGGAATTCATCTTCGACGTGCTGGAAACGCCTTTGCGCGATTTGAGCGGCGACATTATTTATGAAGAGAACAGTCGCGGCCAGTTGGTCGCGGCGCGCCGTTATTCGCCGGAGTTCTGGCGCGACAAGTACGAAGCGTTTCGTCTGATTCAGGACGTCAAACAAGTTTCGTTGCGCCGCGAACAAGCGCCGCTGCTGCCATCGGTGCCGGCGCAAAAGCGGAAACGCGTGCCGATTCGATGGCACGACGAGTGGACGCAATTCCGGGCGCTTTTGCGGCGCTCGTTCATCAGCAAGTTGCGCAACCGCGCGAACATTTGGATCACCACCTGCGCCGCGCCGGTGCTCGCGTTTTTGATCGGCAGTCTGCTGCGTTATTCGGAAAGCGGGAAATACGATTTCGCGTCGGCCTTCCACATTCCGACATATCTGTTTCTTGGATTGTTGGTGGCGATGTTTCTTTCGCTGACCAACAGCGCCGACGACATCATCCGCGATCGGCCAACGCTCCAGCGCGAGCGCAATCTCGATGTCCGATTGCCGTATTACATCTTCGCGAAGATGTCTTCGTTGTCGGTCTTCGCGCTGATCCAATGCGTGCTCTTCGTCCTGATCGGCAATTACATCCTTGAGATTCGCGGCATGTTTTGGGTGCACCTCGCCCTGATGTTCATGACGGCGGTCGGCAGTCTTGCCCTCGGCCTCCTCGTTTCGTCGCTCGTCTCTGACGCCAAAACCGCGGCCAACATCGTGCCGCTGGTTCTGATTCCGCAGATCCTGATGAGCGGCGCTCTTATTAAATACGAAGACATGAACCGGAACCTCAGCCTGGTTTATTCGCTGACCCGCTGGTTTCACGAACATCCGACCAAAGACCGCAGCAGAAAAATGGACAGCAAATTGCAGGTCCCCTTCGTCTGCCAGTTTATTCCGATGCGCTGGTCGTACGAAGAGATGATCGTGGCGCAATCGAAACTTAATCCACTGACTTCCCGACAAGACCGCGCGCAGCGCGAGATCGATTCCATCGTCGCGAAACATCGGCAAGATCCTGCGGAAGGGAAGCGGCTCGACGAATTGAAAGAAGTCCTAGCGGTCTTGTCCGGTCTCGAAGCGAAATCAGCCGACGAGCTCGATCATTATCTCAAACAGGTCGATCAGGTGCTTGATCGAAAGCGAACGTTCGACGCGGCTGTGTTCAAAGAAGCGAAAGGCGCTGTTACGGCCGAGCAGGTTTACCTGAATCAAAAAGTTTCCGATCTGATTTCAAATGCGGAGATGGAGCAAAGCGATTATCGCCGAGGCAGCCGGCCAAATGTTTTCTTCGGGGCAGAAAAACGTTACCTCGGAGTCAAGATCAGCGTCTTCGTTTTCAACACGATTGTGCTGATTGGATCCACATTTGGCCTGCTCGGTTTGCTCTATTGGATCCTGCGCCGCCAACTCGAAGTGCGACGAAGATGAAAAGCGAAACAGAGAATAAATCACGACTCATCGTCGCGGCCAGCGACATCGATGCGGACATGCTTTACGCGACCAAGTTTTGGGCGGGCGATCCGTTCATCTTTCTCGAGCAAAACGGCAAGCGCACAATCGTTTTGAGCGATCTCGAAATGGACCGCGGCCGGAGGACGGCGAAGGTGGACGAGTTTGTTTCGTTCAACCAACTCGAGCGAGAAGTGCAGGGCAAAGCGAAACAAGCGCCGCCTTATGAAAAAGTGCTGGCGCATTTCCTACGCAAACGCGGAGTAAAAAGCGCGTTTGTGCCGGCGAATTTTCCGCTCGGCTTCGCCCGCGCGCTCGCCCAGGACGATGTCGATCTTGCAACAACCAACGGGCTCTTCTGGCCGGAGCGCGAAGCGAAGACGGACGATGAGCTGAAGCGTATCGGCCGTGCGTTACGCATCGCCGAAACCGGTTTGGCCCGCGCGATGGAGGTTTTGAAGGCGTCGAAACCGACCGGAAAGAAATTGCGATGGTCGGGCAAGACGCTCACATCCGAAATGCTGCGCGCGGAAATCGATTCGGCGATGTTGCGCGCCGGCGGCACCCCTACGAACACGATCGTGGCGGGAGGCGATCAAGCGTGTGACCCACACGAGCGCGGTTCCGGTCCGCTCTACGC
>JALYKJ010000137.1 GCA_030774845.1 Verrucomicrobiota bacterium | reverse complement strand
CCCCCGTTGAACCCACCACGGTTGAATCCACCACCGTTAAAGCCGGCTCTACCGAAGCCGGCGCCACCGCCGCCAAATCCGCCGCCGCCGTGTCGTTGCGCCATTGCGTTTGAGGCCGCAAAAGTGCAAATCGCGAGACCAATTGTGACTGCAGCAATGTTTTTGTAGTTCATAACATCCCAGTGAGTCTTCACTCTTCCTTCCATTAGTACAGACCGGTTTCGCCACGTTTTATTCCGCGCTCGCGGCCACGCTATTGTCTTTTACTCATCCCAGAAGGAAGCGAGCCGATTTTATTCCTGGGAATATTCCGACTAGTTGTCGGTATGGATAGGAGGACAAGGAGTGCTCTTGGCCGACACATTGTTCATGGCTCCAACAATCACCAGCATTCTCAGTCTTATGGAACCGGAAGCGCTGAGGAGCGTTGTAAGCCACATTGATTTGCCAAACAAACGGATGCTTATCTTTCGCGGCAAACACCCGCCTTCGTTCGGAACCAGTACAAGTAGGGCCCGCAAATCGCCGCTAAAAAAACGCAACCGACCGGCAGCAGGCAGGTTAGCGCTGTGGTAGGCTTTTATCGTGAGTGCAACTGCTTTACGCCAGGTCGGCCGGCCGTGGCGGATCATTTTTGGGATCGGCATTTTCGCCGCAGCGATCGCGGTCGTGGGGATGATCGCGTGGCAGGGAGTCACCGCGCACGGCGCGCCCGACCCGACGCAACCGAACACGAGTCCGACAGTCGCGTTTCTCGACATCGGCGTTCTCGTTTTTCGTGAAGGTCTCGAATGCATCCTGGTGCTGGCGGCGATCACCGCAAGCATGACCGGGGCGAAGCGTGCGCATCGAAAGCCGGTCGCGTTCGGGGCGGGCGTTGCGTTCGCCGCGACGTTGATCACCTGGTTAATCGCCGTGCGAATTGTCGATTCATTGAGCGACAATATGCGCGCGCTTGATTTGCAGGCGGCAACCGGACTTCTCGCAGTCGTCGTGTTGCTCGTGATCATGAACTGGTTCTTCCACAAGATTTATTGGGGCGGTTGGATCCGCGCACACAACCGCCGTCGCAAAGCGCTCCTCGAAAACGATCACGGCGTTGAAATCGCCAACCGATCGTTGCTTTGGGGATTGATCCTTCTCGGATTCACTTCGCTTTATCGCGAAGGCTTTGAGGTCGTCCTGTTTTTGCAGAGTTACAATCTGCGATTCGGCGGCGGCGTTGTCTTGAAAGGCGCGCTACTCGGAATCGCGCTGTCCGGAATCGTCGCGGTACTAACTTTCGTGCTCCAACAAAAGCTTCCCTATCGAAAGATGCTGATCACAACCGGCGTTCTGCTCGGCGTGGTGTTGCTGGTGATGGTGGGCGAACAAGCGCAGGAGATGCAGCTTGCGCATTGGATCTCTACAACGCCGATTCAAGCGTTGGTTCCGATGATTCCACGCTGGATGGGAATGTGGTTCTCGGTTTTCCCAACTTACGAAACTCTCATTGCGCAATTCATCGCTGCGGTGCTCGTGATCGGTTCGTATTATGCGGCGCGTTATCTTGGCGGCAGGCCCGCGATTCCCGAGCCCGTTCAAGAAGCCAAAGCTGAAGCCGATGTTGCGCTTCCCGCGCTTTCGACAGCGGAACGATACTAGATTCGAGATCGCTGGAGGGTTGGATGCGTTTATCGAATATTGCGCATCCAGCATTTCGCGTCGCGGTCGTTCTCTTATTGTCGATCCTAGCGACCGTTTGCTTCGCAGATCAACGGCACTTCACATTCGTTTACGAAGCAACGATCGAAGAGCCGGGCGAATTCGAATTGGAAAATTGGGTAACCGGACAAATCCGGAAAAGTGGCGATCACAGTTTCGGCGAAGCCGACTTTCGTCATGAAATCGAATTTGGAGTGATCGAAAAATTACAGGCCAGCGTTTATCTGGCGGATTGGAGTTACGTCAGTTCGAAAGAGAATAATGGTTTTGTCTTCTCGGACGCTGCGCTCGAGCTTGTCTATCAAATCCGCGACCCAGAAAAGGCGCCGATTGGGTTGGCGGTTTATGAAGAGATTGAAGGCGGCGATCGGATCTTCGGGTCGGAATCGAAATTAATCGTCCAGAAAAACTTCGCGACAGTTATTCTTGCCTACAACGCGACATTCGAGGCCGTTTGGCAGGGTAGAGAATTCGCCGAACGCGAAGCGGAGTTCCAGGAATCGCTCGGCGGCAGCTATGAACTGAATCGCTGCGTTTCAGCTGGCGTGGAGTTCGTCCATGAGATCGCGTTCCCAAAATTTTCCCACGCTGAGCGTGCGGTAATTTCTGGCGGCCCAAATATCTCCGTTCATGCCGGCAAATGGTGGGGAACGTTGATAGCACTCGCGCAATTCACGCGCGCGCGCGACGAGTCAGATTTTCAGTTGCGCGCAATTGCTGGTTACGCGTTTTAGCTGTCCAGCATCGCAAAGCATCGTTTCAGCGCGATTCCAGTTGAACCGCGCGGCAAGCTTTTCACCTTAGGCGAATGATTACGCCTATTTTGCGCTTTCTCCTTTTAACTGCACTCGTTTTCGTTTGTTCCGACACGTTTGCCGTCAGTCCGGCGCCGCGCGAAGGCGGCCAGACGCCGTCACTCACGCGCTCGCCGACGGCATCTCCCAAACCAACTCCGGCCGGCGCAATTGACGAAAAACTATTCAGCGGGATGCGATGGCGACAAGTCGGCCCGTTCCGCGGTGGCCGCGCACTCGCGATTGAGGGTGTTCCTGGCGAACCCGACACCTATTATTTCGGCGCGGTTGCCGGCGGTGTTTGGAAAACAACGGACGGCGGCCAGAGTTGGACGCCGCTATTCGATAAGGAAGATATTTCCTCGATCGGCGTGATCGCGGTCGCGCCTTCGGATCACAATGTCGTTTACGCCGGCACCGGTGAAGCGGCCATTCGCGGCAACACGACTTACGGAATCGGCGTTTACAAATCAATCGACGCCGGAAAAACCTGGAAAAATGTCGGACTAAAAGACAGCCGGCAGGTCGGGGCGTTGATTGTCGATCCAAGAAACGCCGACGTCGTCCTGGTCGCGGCGCTTGGTCACGCATTTGGACCGAATCAGGAGCGCGGCATTTTCCGCACAGCGGACGGCGGCAAGACCTGGGCGAAAGTTTTGAGCAAAGACGAAAACACCGGCGGCATCGACGTCGTTTTCGATTCGCACAATTCGAACATTGTTTTTGCGTCACTTTGGCAGGCGCGCCGCCAACCGTGGTTCTTTTCGAGCGGCGGAGCGGGTAGCGGATTGTATCGCTCGGAAGACAACGGCGTGACCTGGAAACATTTGGAAGGCAACGGTCTTCCCGAAGGAATTTTGGGCAAAATCGGCGTCGCCGTTTCGGGCGCGGATTCGAATCGCATTTACGCGATCATCGAAGCGAAAGAAGGCGGCTTGTTTCGCTCTGATGATGCCGGACAAAAATGGACGCGGGTGAATGACGACGGGCGCTTTCGGCAGCGCGCGTGGTACTTCAGCAAAGTTTACGC
>JALYKJ010000136.1 GCA_030774845.1 Verrucomicrobiota bacterium | reverse complement strand
GTCCAGTTCTCATCTTTACGCGCCAAGGCTGTTTTGCCCTTTCCCGGAGCGTCGATGGTTAGTCGATCGAGAATTTTTGTGTCGATCCGAACAAGGTGACGGTCGCGCAAGTCATTCGGCTTTGCGTTAAGAGTCTCCTCAATTTTTTTCGGCAGCGTGTAAACGAAACCGCGCGGTGAGAAACGCACGTAAACCTGGTCCTTCTCTTTTTCCGGGACGGTCCCGATCTGAAGCATCTGGCCTTGCTTATCGTCCTGCGCAAAAAGCGCAAGCGAGCCGCGCGGTTCGGCCAATCCGTAAGGATGCAGATCGCCGCGATCATCTGCCACGAACTGTTGAATGCGCGCCGTCGTCACTTGCGCGATCAAGTCGCTGACCTTCTCGTCGTCAGCGCGGGTGTGCAACGGTTTCGCGATGTCCCAGTGATCGCCTTTTTTCTGCAGCTCCATTTCGCCCGCCGGAGTTTTGAGCACGACGCGGACAACTTGTGCCATGATCAAGTCGGTCAGTTTTCGATCGCGGAAATCTTCCGGCTTTTTGTCAATCGCTTTCTTGACCGACTGGTTAGCGAGAAACGTTTCTTTGGAATTTCCGAACCGGACATACATTTTGCCTTCGAGCGCAGCGTCCTTGCCGAAAAAGATTTCCGGTGGCGCATCAGGTCCGAGCAACTTCAAACGCAGCTTTGGGTTTGCGAGGCCGTAATCAGCAAGCTTGCTTTTGTCCGCTTCCATCTCTTTTGCCGAAATGGCGGCGTCCTTTTCCCAGTTCTCGAGATCGAGAAGCAAATTGTTTACTAACGAACCGTCCGCTTGATCTTTGATCGGAATTTCCAGGCGCCATTTATCGTCGCGACGGCGAATTTCGATTTTATCGTCGCCGTTTTGGATAACGACGCCGTCAATTTTCTCGCGACTGAAATTGAGAACATTTTGTGATTGGCGTGCCGCTTCTTCGGTGCCGGGCCGGTTCCTCTCGATGAAAAAGAGGTAGGCGAAAACCGCGGCCGCGATGACGAAAAGGATCAATGTCGTTTTCCACTTCATGGCAATTCCGCGATTCGTTAGGCGCGCCGTTTCCACCAGACGGCGGTGCCGAGAACGACAAAGACAAGCGGCATCAAAACGAGGATCATCCAACGTAAACTTCGCAAAGCGTCTTCGTTGAGACTAAAGGTGAGCGTTTTGGGCACTTTCGGCGCGATGCCGATGAGTTGCTCGCGGCTAAGCAGCCAGTTCGCGCTCGCGGAAATGAAATCGAGAGCTTGCTGGTCCTGCGTTAGCGCGTTGTCCTGAATGAACGTCGCATTGCTCACCACTACCATTCGCGACGAATTCATCTGCACCCGTTCGTCTGCGCTGCCGCCTTTCTCGATCGACACTCCAATTGTCAAAGGCGCCGTGCCCGCCTTTTTTGCGTCCGCTTGCAGTTTCGCCTGGTCGCTCGTGTTGTAATCGGTTTCAGCGAAATAACCTTTCTCAGCTTCAATCAGCGGCTGAAGTCGGATATTCGCCGCGCGAACGCGCTCCGGTTCGAGCGTGATTGACGATGTTCCACCGAAAAACAAAGCGCGGACATTGGCAAGCCGTTTCGTCACTGGGCTCTCACCGAGAAAGCTTGCCTGCACATCGCGAATCAGCGCGAGTTCCTCAATTCCAGTGCGGACAAAAGCCATCAACCGGTCGTCGTTTACTTTCACCCCGAGTTCGTTGAGGAACGCGTTCAGCCTCGGTGTTTTCGCCGAAGGATCGATTAGCAACAGGATCCGTCCTTGTTTGTTCCAGAAATCGTGCAGCAATTTTATTTCGCGGTCTGAGAGATCGTACTGCGGTCCGACAATCATGACGGTTTTTATCTCAGCTGGGATTTGCGGCTCATTGAACAGATTCAGTTCCTGAAATTTGATGTTTTCGTTCTCGATAAATGTCTTCAGCACTGAGATCGGACTACCGGGTTGTTGCTGTTGATTAAGCGTTGCCAGCGCTGACGGTTCTGTGATCGAAGGCTCTTTGTGGCCGGTGACGTAGCCAATTGTGTTCTTCTTTCCTTCCACCAAATCGATCATCGCGCTGGTGATCGCCTGTTCGCCCTTGAACGCGGTCACCCGCGGCCCTTCGCCAAACGCCATTCCGCTTTGATCGATCTCCGCCATTTCCGACGCCTTCACCGTTTTATTTCGGCCTTCGTAATCGATCACGAGTAGGCTTTCGTCGCTGACGACTTTGTATTTGTCGAACATCTCCTTGGCGCGGGAGAGATTTCGCTGCGGGTCGATGTTCTCGATGTCGATCTTACCCTTGGCCGCGTATTGATATTCGGTGAGCAAATTCGAAACGTCGCCACTGATTGGCGTATTCGGCGAAAAGAAAACCGTGATCCGCACTTTGCCTTTGATGGAATTTAGGAAGCGCTTCGTTTTGTCGGACAGCGCGTATTTCTGGTCGCGCGAGACGTCCCAGCGTTTGTAATGCCGGAAGCCGATCCAGTTTACGGCGCTTACCAAAAAGAAAATGAGAATCAGCTGGACCAAAACGTTCAGTCCAATTCGGAGCCGCTGAATTTTTTTTGGTTTGGTTGGAACTTCAGCCATTTCTCACAACCTCCACTTGCGTGATTGGAACGCCTGATAGGTGAATGTCAGGACGAGAACCGTCATGCTGAGATAGAGAACGACTGGTCGCGTGTCGAAAATGCCGCGCGAGTAAGTCCCTATG
>JALYKJ010000135.1 GCA_030774845.1 Verrucomicrobiota bacterium | reverse complement strand
GACCAGGCCAAGGACCTAGTATTGGACCTCGATCAGTTCCAAAAGGACTTAGACAGTACTGAATGTCGCGAGCGGATTGACGCGGACCAGGCCCACGGACAAGCGCGCGGCGTGAAGACCGCGCCCTCGGTGCTTATCAACGGCTACAATGTTCCGAACACCGAGTTCAGCGAGAACGGTTTTCGGGCCGCGATCAAGGCCGCGTTAGCTAAAGCCGGTCAATGACCTGGTCGCGACGCATTGCCATCGTCGCTGCCGTTGTCGCCTGCTTCGGCCTAATGGACAGCGGTTACCTGACAATAAAACATCTTCAAGGCAGCTACATTCGCTGCGGGGACGATTGTTCCGCCGTTCTCGGCAGTAAGTACGCGGAAGGAGTTGCGGGCGTGCCGTTGGCCGGTTTTGGCGCGGCGGCATATATGACTGTGATTGTCGCTGCTGTGTTCGCGGCACGCAGCTCGACACTTGGACGACAGATTCTCGCGGTTATGGCGACGACGATGGCCCTGGTCAGCCTGTGGCTGCTGTATCTCCAGGCATCCGTGATCCACTCCTTTTGCAAGTACTGTCTCGCCTCGGCAGCGGCTTCGTTTAGCTTGGCTGGATTGGTCCTGATCGAGCGATTGCTTTGTCGGCCCTCAAATGCAGAGCAATAAGGTTTTTGAGGTCGAAATTGCAGTTGCGACAGTCGCATACCTGTAGCATCTTCCCGTCCGCCGTTCCCCCTCTTCTGCGGCGCGATTTTTTTTGTATGGCAAACACAGTTGAATTAGTGCCTGAGCTTCTGGAAGCGGGAGTGCATTTCGGTCACCAGACCAAGCGCTGGAATCCGAAGATGAAGCCGTTCATCTTCCAACAGCGCAATCAGATTTACATCATCAATCTCGATGAAACGGTGAAGCAACTTCACCGCGCTACCGAATTTCTTCAGGAAGTGGCGCGGCGAGGCGGAAAAATTCTTTTCGTTGGTTGCAAGAAGCAGGCGCAGGAAGCGATCAAGGAAGCGGCGTTAGCGTGCGGTCAGTTTTACGTTAATCAGCGCTGGCTGGGCGGCACGTTGACCAACCTTGCCACGATCCGCAAAAGCATTGGACGTTTGCAATACATTGAAAAAATCGAGCAATCACCGGAATACAAAAAAATGGGCAAGCAGGAGCTGGCGGCATTGAATCGTGAAGCGGCCAAGCTCCGTCGTAACCTCGACGGAATTCTCGAAATGGCGCAATTGCCAGATGCCGTAGTCATAATCGACACGAACCGCGAGCAGAACGCGGTCAATGAAGCGCGGCGACTCAATATTCCTGTAGTTGCGATTGTCGATACGAATGCCGACCCCGAAATGATCGATTACCCGATTCCGGGAAATGACGATGCGATTCGCGCCATTCGGATCGTGCTACAAAAACTGGTCGACGCGATTGTTTCGGCAAGCGGCGAAGCCCGCATCCGAGAACAAATCGAAATGGCCGGCGTTTCCGCCTAACTAGCGCCTACGGCGCCCGTCGAATTCGAATTCAATGAAAGTTATGGCCGATATTGATCCAAAACTCGTCAAGCAACTCCGCGAGAAAACGAACGCAGGCATGATGGATTGCAAACGCGCTTTGGAAGAAGCCGGCAGCGATCTCGCCAAGGCGGAAACGATATTGCGCACGAAAGGAATTGCGAGCGCGAGCAAGAAGGCGTCGCGTGCAACCAAGGAAGGCATCGTTGCTTCTTACATTCATTTGCAGGGTAAAGTGGGCGTGTTGGTGGAGGTCGATTGCGAAACTGATTTCGTGGCCAAGAACGAAAATTTCCGCGGTTTCGTCAAGGACATCACGCTGCACATCGCGGCGGCGCACCCACTCTACGTGAGTCGCGAGGATGTGCCTGCAAAATTAATCGAGGCGGAACGCGAGATTTACAAAGCACAGGTGAAAGGGAAAGCCGCGAACGTGACTGAGAAAATTGTCGACGGAAAGCTCGACAAGTTCTACAGCACGGTCTGTTTGCTCGAACAGGGCTTCATCAAGAATCCCGACGTCACAATCAAAGATCTTCTCAACGGGAAAATTGCGGAACTTGGCGAGAACATCGCGATCCGCCGGTTCACCCGCTATCTTGTTGGCGAGCCGATCGCGGCCGAATCCTAAGTTTCGCAGTCATCCTGAGCGAGGGCGAAGCATCTCTCACAGATGCCTGGCGTCACGCAGGAAACCGTATGTCCCACAGACTTCGACTGTGGAATTCCTCGCTCCGCTCGGAATGACGGTCTCCGCTATCCGGAGACGTCGATCTTCTGCGCGAAATCGGTGTAATCCGCGTAATCCGCGGTTAAGTTGCAGCGATGGGTCTGAAAAAATACAAAGAGAAGCGTGACTTCTCGAAGAGCGCCGAGCCAAAAGGCGGCAAGCCGCTTCCCAAACAAGTGCGCGGCGCTTGCCGTTTTGTGATTCAGAAGCACGCGGCCAGCCGGCTTCATTACGATTTTCGGCTACAGATGGAAGGCGTCCTCAAATCATGGGCGCTCCCGAAAGGGCTTCCCTGGCAGCAGGGCGAAAAACATCTCGCAGTTGAAGTCGAAGATCACCCGATCGAATACGAAACCTTTGAAGGCGTCATCCCACAGGGCCAATACGGCGGCGGCACGGTGATGGTGTGGGACCAAGGCGCTTACTACGTTTATGGCGAGCAACCGCTCAAATCGCTTCGCGAAGGAAAACTGCATCTCGTCCTGGCCGGCGAGAAAGCAGTCGGGGAATGGACGCTCGTTCGGATTCGAGGCCGCGATGGGGAAAAGAACCAGTGGTTGATCTTGAAAACCGGCGGAAGCGCCAAGCCGCCCTCGAAGAAAGCTGAGGACCAGTCGGTCAAAACCGGGCGGACAATGAAACAAATCGCGGAAGAACGCGATGCAGAGTGGGAATCCAATCGCAAGCAAAAAGACACCAGCGCAAGATCGACATTGAAGGCGCGCATCAAAGCGGCGCTTAAAAAAAAAGACCAAGAAAATGAAGTTGTAGGGCAAACGCATCGCCTGCCGAAACGAGAGAACGGCAACCGGAGCGGTCGCCCTACAATCGGATCCCTAGCTAACGCAAAGCCCCGGTTCGTCGAGCCGATGAAAGCCAGGCTTGTCGATGACCCGCCAACGTACGGCGACTGGCTTTACGAGCTCAAATTCGATGGCATCCGCGCGATCGCCGTTAAGAACGGCAAGAAAGTCTCTTTGATCTCGCGCAACGGAAACAAGTTGGACGCGCGTTTTCCTGAAATTGCCGAGGCGGTAAAGAAGTTGCTGGTTCGAGAGTGCGTGATCGATGGCGAAGTGGTCGCTCTCGATGAAGAAGGCCGCTCCTCATTTCAATTGTTGCAGGCGCTCGAGATGGAAAGTCGAAAAGCGCCTTTACGTTTTTACGCTTTCGACCTGCTCCAATTCGACGGCAAAAGTCTGCTCGGCCTTCCGCTCGAACAGCGAAAACAAGTTCTCGCTAAAATTTGTGAAGCCGTCGGCGATCCGATTCGCTATTCCGGAGAAATCAGCGGCGATGTGAAATCATTGCTCGCGGAAGTGAAACGACGTGGTTTGGAAGGCTTGATTGTCAAACAGCGCAAATCCGCTTACGAGCCGGGGCGGCGCAGTGGAACGTGGATTAAGTTAAAATGCGCCAACGAGCAGGAGTTCGTCATTGGCGGCTACACCC
>JALYKJ010000134.1 GCA_030774845.1 Verrucomicrobiota bacterium | reverse complement strand
CGCGGGTCGAGCCGCTCGGCTTCGTTGAAGTACGACTCGCTCCGCTCCCACTGGCCGCGCCTCCGCGCGACATAGGCCAGCGATTCAGGAATTTGGCTGCTATTGGGCAAAAGCTGACGCGCTTGCTCAAAGTAACGCACCGCGGTGTCGTAATCCTTCAGACACCCGTAGTGGTATAGCCCTTGGCCAGCACGGCCTCGCCGAGATTGGACTGAAGAGTGAGCGCGGTTTCGGCTGCCTGCCGCGTCTCTTCACGCAGCGCGGCCGTCGGTTCCAGAGACGCTGTGATGTAGCCAAGTGAATCATTGTATGATAGGAGCGCCCAGCTGAGGGCAAACTTGGGATCTATCTTCACCGCTTGCCTGAGATATTTTTGTGCACCAACGGAGTTGGCGTGCGCGTTTTCAGCTTTCAAGGTATAAGCCAGCCCTCGCAGATAGGAATCGTAAGCCTCAGGGTTTTCCGTCGGTTTCTCCGCGATGATTTTTTCTTCCTGACCACTGAGTTTTGCTCGCAGTTGATCGGCAATGGCCTTTGCGATGTCGCTCTCGACGGAAAAAATGTCAGTCAGTTTGCGGTCAAACGTATCAGCCCAAAGATGAGAATCATTGGCTGCTTTAATTAACTGGACGTTGACGCGCACGGCGTCGCCGCTCCTCTGCACGCTTCCTTCCAGGATGTGCGCGACGCCAAGTTGTCTGGCGATGTCGCGCAGGTTTTCCGGCGCGCTTTTGTAATGCTGTGTCGATGTACGTGAGATGACCTTCAGATCGGCGATCTTGGACAGGCGCGTCAGAATCTCGTCCTGAATACCGTCGACAAAGTAAGCGTTCGCTTTCTCTTCGCTCCGGTTTTCGAATGGAAGCACCGCGATACTCTTTTCCGGGACAATAGCCGCGGCCGCGCCCGATCGAGTTAGCCGTTCATAGCCGAAATAGATCGACAATGCGATGGCCAGCGCAACGGCAGACAAAACCACCGCAGTTATAAGAACTGATTTTGACCAATGGGGGACACTGACGGGTCTAACGGTTCCATCCGTGTTTTGTTTCCATCTTTTTCTTCGCTTGAGCTTTTCAGGCAAAGCCGGATTACCGAGACCGTCCTTGTAAAGATTGACGATATGCAATCGCAAGCCGTGTTTCACTTCACATTCGCCCAGGTCGCGCAAATAAGGTTGCCAGTGCCGGTATTGCGCTAAATCGTCGCCTACGTGTTTGGATAAAAGAATGTGTCCAGCGTCGCCACAATCCATCACCCGCTGGGCCACATTGATTCCCGGACCGGCGACATTGAGAGTGTCATTAACGTCCCTGACTTGATTGACTGGCCCGCTGTGAATTCCCATCCGCAAACGAAGATTGGAATTTTCTTTGAGCTTCTGACTCACTTCCAACGCGCAACGCACCGGTTCTTCCGGACTGCGAAAGAAAAGGAGTGCCATTCCATCGCCGGTTGGCACTCGAATTAATTTGCCGTTTTCTTCGGCATTTCGGAAGCACTCGGTACTTCGCACGATTCGACCGAGTTCTTGTACCGACTCGATCTGCTCGTTTACCAGCAATTTCGAGTAACCGACGATGTCGATTAAGAGCAGATGCGCGATCTCGAGTTGGAGATCGGGTTGCGGCACCTGCGGTGTTGGTAGCGTGGCCACTCGCCTCCCTCGACGCTAACCATTATCGCAATTTGCCTACGGCGGGTCGAGGGGAAATGCGAGCGTTCAACTGCCACGGCCACAACATCGTTCGCAAAATGTGACACCGGCGGCTGACATCTCTCGCCGGGGCAAATAGGCTTTGCCAGCATCGGAAATCTTTATAGAGTCGTGCGCTTTATCGCGCGCTAAAGCCATGACTTTTCTTGCTCTAAACCTGCTCGATTCCGGAGTGCAATTGTCGATGTTATGTGCCGCTATCGGACTGGTTTTCGCGTTCTTTCTCATTGCCATCGTCCTTCGTGCACCGGCGGGTAACGAGCGGATGCGACAGATTTCAGCAGCAGTGCAGGAAGGCGCGAAGGCGTACTTGAATAGACAGGTCGTCACGATCAGCGCAATCGCGGTCATCATTTTCATTCTGCTCTTCATCTTTAAAGATCATCCGACCGCAACCGGTTTTGTCGTCGGCGCGTTTTGTTCGCTTTCGGCCGGTTTCATCGGCATGCGCATCGCGGTCATCGCGAACGTGCGCACGACCCAGGCGGCCAGCGTTGCGCGGACAAATGCTTTGCGCATGGCCTTCAATGGCGGCGCCGTGACTGGTTTGCTGGTGGTCGGTTTGGCACTGCTCGCGGTGTCCATCTTTTACACCGTGGCCGACAAGATGGTCGGCCATGACATGGCAATCCGCAGTCTGGTTGGTCTCGCCCTCGGCGCGAGTTTGATCAGCGTCTTCGCGCGATTGGGCGGCGGCATTTACACCAAAGCGGCCGATGTCGGTGCGGATCTGGTCGGCAAAATCGAGCAAGGTTTCGAAGAAGACGATCCGCGCAACCCGGCAACGATTGCAGACAACGTTGGTGATAACGTCGGCGATTGCGCCGGCATGGCCGCGGACGTTTTTGAAACTTACGCGGTCAGTTTGATCGGCGCGATCTTGGTGGGCGCGCTCACGCTCGTCGGAAATCCGGCAGCGATCATCTATCCGTTCGTGCTCGGCGGCATCTCGGTGCTCGGCGCGATTTGCGGCGTGTTATTTGTAAACGTCGCCAACGGCAAACCCGCAGCTGTACTAATGGGCGGCGTTCTAACCAGCGCCATTATCTCGGCGATTTTGTTTTGGCCGGCGACGCATTATCTGTTTCCAACCGGATTAACGATCGCCGGCGCAACCCGCACGCCCACCCAACTCTATTTCGCTTCCGTCATCGGTCTGGTCATGACTGCAGTCGTGGTCGCAATCACAAATTACTACACGTCGATGCGCTACGGTCCGGTCCAAAAAATCGCGCGCGCCTCGGAGACGGGCCACGCCACGAACATCATTGCGGGATTGGCCGTCGGCCAACATGCGACCGCGTTGCCGGTTGGATTCATCGGCATCGCCATCCTGCTCAGTTTTCATTTCGCCGGACTTTATGGAATCGCGATCGCGGTGATGTCGATGCTGTCCATGGCGGGAATCATCATCTCGCTCGATTCATTCGGCCCGATCACCGACAACGCGGGCGGCATCGCGGTGATGAGCAACTTGCCGAAAGAAATTCGCGCGGTCACGGATGAGCTCGATGCCGTCGGCAACACGATGAAAGCGGTGACCAAAGGATACGCGATCGCGTCGGCGGGATTGGCCGCGCTCGTTTTGTTCGGATCGTACGTCGAGGAATTGAGGGCGCATAACGTTGCCTACGCTGAATTTCAGTTTTCGCTCACAGAACCGAAAGTGATCATTGGCCTTTTTCTCGGCGGTTTGCTGCCATTCGTTTTCACGGCATTTAGCATGGATGCCGTAGGCAAAGCCGCAGGCGCGGTTGTGCGCGAAGTGCGCCGGCAACTGCAAGCGAAACCGGGAATTTTGACTGGCCAAGACACGCCCGATTACGGCACCTGCGTCGATATCGTGACCAAAGCGGCCTTGCGCGAAATGATTGTGCCGGCGCTTTTGCCCCTGGTCTTCGTGGTTGCGGTGGCAATTATTAAACCGCTCGGACCGGTTGTTCTCGGCGGTCTTCTGGTCGGAACGATTGTCACCGGATTGTTCGTCGCTATTGCAATGACCTCTGGCGGCGGGGCTTGGGACAACGCGAAGAAATTTATCGAAGAAGGAAATCTCGGCGGCAAAGGCTCGTTCGCCCACGCGGCATCGGTCACTGGCGATACCGTCGGCGATCCCTACAAAGACACCGCGGGACCTGCCATCAATCCGATGATCAAAGTCGTCAATATCGTCGCGATCTTGATCATCCCGATTTTCTTTTAGGCGCCGAGGCAACTAAGAGAAATTTCGCGCGGAACTCGGCCGATCTATTACAAGATCGACATATCCGAATCGGACTGGCATTAAA
>JALYKJ010000133.1 GCA_030774845.1 Verrucomicrobiota bacterium | reverse complement strand
ACCCTGTTGCTGAAGGAACTCGAAAAACTGTCGCGGCTCGGTTTTGGCCGGAACCGCAACCCAAAACGTGATCAGCACATTCGTGCCGACGCAATCGCGCAAGATTTCGTCGGCGATTGATTTTGCGGTTTCGGGACGGATCTCGCGGCCGCAACTTGGACAAAATGCTTTGGCGATACGCGGCCAAAGCAACTTCAAATAATCGTTGATCTCGGTCATCGTGCCGACAGTCGAGCGCGATGATTTGACCGGGTTCGCTTGTTCGATCGCGATCGCCGGCGGAATTCCTCGAATGTCGTCCACCCGCGGCTTGTCCATGCGGTCGAGGAATTGCCGCATGTAGGGACTGAAAGTTTCTACGTACCGCCGCTGGCCTTCGGCGTAAATGGTTTCGAAAGCGAGACTCGATTTGCCGGAGCCGCTCGGACCGGTAACAACGGTCAATTTCCCCAGCGGAAGATCGACATCGATCCCTTTGAGATTGTTCTGGCGCGCCCCGCGAATCTCAATGCACGTCGCCACTGCGGCCGCGGTAACGCATTTTTTCTCAGCAATCTTCGAACCCACTGGAAACAATCCCAGATGGCACAACAATTCGCAAATTTCAGCGCGTTATTCGGCGAAACGCGCGGCGAGTTGCTCGCGCTGTTTCGTTAGCTCGTCGGGGACGACGCCGCCGAGTGAATCGAAAAACTTTTCCTGCTCAGCCAGCTCTGTCTTCCATTCTTGGTGATCGATCTCGAGCAATTCGTCGACCCATTTATGATCGATATTGAGCTCGGCCAGATCGAGATCGTGCAAGCCAGGCAGCCAACCGATCGGTGATTTGAGTGCGCCATCGCTTCCTTGGCAGCGGTCGATGATCCATTTGAGCACGCGCATGTTGTCGCCGAAGCCGGGCCATAGAAATTTTCCGCCTTCGCCTTTGCGGAACCAGTTCACGTTAAAAATGAGCGGCGGCTTCGTCAGGCGTTTACCGATTGCGAGCCAGTGGCGAAAATAATCGCCGATGTTGTATCCGCAAAACGGCAGCATCGCCATCGGATCGCGTCGGACCCGACCGACCGCGCCAGTGGCAGCCGCAGTCGTTTCTGACGCCATGGTCGCGCCGAGATAAACGCCGTGTTCCCAATCGAACGATTGAAACACGAGTGGCAAGGTGCCGCTGCGACGCCCACCGAAAATGATCGCGCTGATCGGAACGCCTTCGCCTTTTTCGAAATCGGGATCGAGAACAGGATTGTTGCGCACCGGCGCGGTGAACCGGCTGTTCGGATGCGCGGCTTTTTCTTTTGAATCGGGCGTCCAATCGTTGCCGCGCCAATCGATCGCATGTTTTGGCGGCGCGCCATTTTTGCCTTCCCACCAAACGTCGCCGTCGTCGGTCAGGGCGACGTTGGTGTAAAGCGAATCGTGCTCGATCGATTTCATCGCGTTTGGATTCGATTTGTAATTCGTGCCGGGAACCACGCCGAAATAACCGTTCTCCGGATTGACCGCGAACAAACGGCCGTCGCGAATCTGAATCCAGGCAATGTCATCACCGACGGTGGTGACTTTCCAGCCGGCAAAATGTTTCGGCGGGATAAGCATCGCAAAATTAGTTTTGCCGCACGCGCTTGGAAACGCCGCCGCCACGTAATGTTTTTTCCCAGCGGGCGACTCGACCCCGAGGATCAACATGTGCTCGGCCATCCAGCCTTGTTTACGCGCCAGATAGGAACCGATCCGGAGTGCAAGGCACTTCTTGCTCAGCAAAACGTTTCCGCCGTAGCCGGAGCCGACGGAAATGATGGTGTTGTCCTGCGGAAAATGACAGATGAAGCGACGCGCCGGATCGACATCTAATAATGAGTGGACGCCGCGGTTCCATTCCGCAGCCGGATCGTGGCCCAATCGCTTCACTGCAATCGCGCCCATCCGCGTCATGATCCGCATGCTCAGCACGACGTAAATGGAATCCGTGATTTCGAACCCGACTTTGGTCAGCGGCGAATCAGGCGGCCCCATAATATAAGGGACGACGAACATAGTGCGGCCGCGCATCGCGCCTTTGAGTAACGCGTGAAGTTTTGAGTAGGTTTCGGCCGGCTCGCTCCAGTTGTTGGTCGGGCCGGCTTCTTCTTTGGTCGGCGTGCAGATGAAAGTGAACTGCTCGACCCGGGCGACGTCGTTCGGATTGGAGCGATGCAAATACGAGCGGGGAACTTTTTTCTCGTTCAGCTTGATCAGAACGCCTTGCTTCATCGCTTGATCGACCAGGAACTGATGCTCGGCATCCGAGCCGTCGCACCAGAAGACGTTTTCCGGTTTGGCGAGCAGTTCGACTTCGTGCACCCAGTCGAGCACGGCCTGGTTTGCCGGTTTGTTGTCACCGATTCCAGATGGCGACGAAATTGCGCGGGCGATGTTTTTCATTAATGAGATGTCAATCCTGGTGTAATCGGGCGGAAGACAAATTTCTTCCGGTTCGCGCGGTTCTCCAAGAATTTTTTCTCTCAGCACGAACGCCCGCTTGCGTGAAGAAATCGGCCGCTGTCTATTGCAACATGTTCGGAGTCACTACCTCCGATGATTATCGTCCGGTGACCTGGATGGGAAGGTTTCCAGTCGACATAACGACGATTCTTGTCGGTTTGCATGTCGGTTGTGCGATCCTGACCGCGTTCCTTTTTGCGATTGGCTCCGCTGGTGCGCTCAACTACGCCATGTTCGATAGCGCACAGGTTTGGCTCCACGCGCAAGTTTGGCGGCTGGTCACCTACGCCTTCATTCATCCGCCGTCGGGATACGCTCTGCTCTGGTTCGCGATTGAAATGTACATGCTCTTTTTCTTTGGCCGTGAAGTGGAGCGTTTCATCGGCCGGCGCGCGTACATTTGGCTCTATGCGCTTCTGTTGTTGGTGCCGGCGTTGATTTTGACCCTGTGGGGCCTGCACACGCGCACGGGATTGGCCGGTTCCGGCGCGCTGCATTTCGCAGTCTTCGTCGCGTTCGTGACTCTTTATCCCAACGTTCAATTCTTCCTGCGCATCCCAGCGAAATGGATTTTCGTAATCCTAGCCGCAATTGGGACCTTGAGCGCACTGGCGGCGCATGATTGGCAAAACCTTGTCGTCCTTTGGGCGAGTATCGCACTGGCCTTCCTCTTCATTGAATTGCGCGGGGCCGGGCCAGAACTGGCCTGGTTGACGAATTTGAAAGGTCGATTGCAGCCGAAACCCAAACTTCACATCGTGCAAAAGCCAAGCGCGCGGCGGGTAGTCGAACCAGACGATGTGATCGCTTCGGTCGATCCGATTCTGGACAAGATTTCCAAATCCGGCATTGGGAGCTTAACCGAAACCGAGAGAAAAATTCTCGACCGGGCACGGAATCGACTCTTAAAGAAGTCAGATTGAGGGCGCGCTCAAGAGCGTCCCGATAAATTCATCCACATTCTCGGCGTGGAGCAATAAAGTCCGGAGCGGCCGGTCCTTGGTGA
>JALYKJ010000132.1 GCA_030774845.1 Verrucomicrobiota bacterium | reverse complement strand
CTCTTCGCCTCTCCCCTCGGAGGGGAGAGGATTAAGGTGAGGGGTGAACTCTCCTGATCTTTCCATTTACAAATTTCCCCGACGCTCTTGTTCTTTTTCCAACGCTTCGAACAGTGCCTTGAAATTTCCCTTCCCGAAACTCTTCGCGCCTTTGCGTTGGATGATTTCGAAAAACAACGTCGGCCGATCTTCGACCGGCTTCGAAAAGATTTGGAGCAAATATCCTTCGTCGTCGCGATCGACCAAAATTCCTAACCGCTTCAACGGTCCCAAATCTTCGTCGATGTGACCGACGCGCTCCGGAAGTGTGTCGTAATACGTTGATGGAATATTGAGAAACTCGAGGCCGCGCTTTTGCAGCTCGGTTACGGTTTTGACAATGTCGCCGGTCGCGATCGCGATGTGCTGGACGCCTTCGCCGTTGTAAAACTCGAGATACTCTTCCACTTGCGATTTCTTTTTGCCTTCGGCCGGCTCGTTGATCGGAAATTTCACGAACCCGTTGCCGTTGCTCATGACCTTGCTCATGAGCGCCGAGTATTCCGTCGAAATATCTTTGTCGTCGAAACTGAGAATGTTTCGGAATCCCATCACCTCCTCGTAAAATTTCACCCACGGATTCATCTGGTTCCAACCGACGTTGCCGACGCAATGATCGCAATAGAGCAAGCCGGTCTCCTTCGTCTCGAAACCCGGATCCCATTTCTCAAAGCCCGGCATGAAATGCCCGGTGTAGTCGTCGCGCTCGACGAAAACGTGCACGACCTCGCCGTAAGTGTGGATCCCGCTCATTACGACTTTGCCGTGCTTGTCCTTCAACGTTTTCGGCGCGAGGTAACTTTTGCCCCCGCGCTTCGTCGTCTCTTTCCAGGCCGAGGTCGCATCTTTCACTTTCAGCGCGATCACTTTCACGCCGTCGCCATGTTTATAAATGTGATCTGCGATTGGATTGTTCGGCCGCGTTGGCGTCGTCAGAAGAAATGTCAGCTTGTTCTGACGAATGGCGTAACTCGCGCGATCTTTGACGCCGGTCTCCGGTCCGCTGTAAGCCAGGCTTTGGAAACCGAAGACGCTCTTGTAAAAATGCGCGGCCTGTTTGGCGTTACCGACATAAAATTCGATGTGGTCCGTGCCTTCGAGCGGCAGGAAATCTTGCTCCGCTGCGGGAGCACGTTTCTTTTTTGGAGCAGCAATTGTTGTTGCCATAAATTACCTCCGCGTTTTCTCGCGCTGAGCGCGTTCTCTGAATATAAGATCGACAATCACGCCTCGCAAGGTGGGCGCTACTTCGACGCGGGCGAGGCGACGAGTTTTTGGAAGCGCGGATCATTTCGGAGCGGATCGAACATCGGATCGAGCCGGAGCAGAGCAGGAGTGAGCGGCAGGTTTTCAGCCAGCGGGCCATTGTACGGTGTCGAGAGTAATTTCTGTAAAGCGGCGATGGCGCGGTCGGGCTCCCCGACGCCCGCCGCCACCCGGGCGAAGATCTCGATCGGAGAGGGACCAAGCACCGCGTCTTTCTCGATCGGGTTCGCGGCTATGTTCCGCTCTGACAGAGCCAACCCAGCGGCTTTGTCACCGAGAACCATATTGGTCAGCGCGAGATCGCCAATCAGGATATCATTTTTCGGCTGTTCTTTGAGGAAAGGCTCCAGTTCGCTGCGCGCTTGCCGCAAGCTTTCCTGGGCCGCAGCGTGATCACCGGCGACTTCTTGCGCCCAGCCCAACCAAAAGCGCAGTTCGCCATTGTTATAACCCAACGCTGGATCAGGCTTGGCAAGTATTTCCTTGAGCCGAGGGATGATTTGTCCGGGGCGGCGCTCCAGGATCGCTTGGTACACTTGTGCTTCTAGCGCGCTAGAGTCGTCGGCGTTCGGATGCAAAGGCGTGAGCAGCGCCGCAGCCCGTGGGAGGTCGCCCTCGGCTTGTGCGATAGCCGCCTTGTACACGAGGATATCGAGGTCGTCCGGTGTGATATTGAGAACCTGATCAAGCTTCCGCAACGCTTCCGGGAAACCCCGAAGACAGATATAGGAAATCGCATGCTGGCTGAGTAGGTTCACGT
>JALYKJ010000131.1 GCA_030774845.1 Verrucomicrobiota bacterium | reverse complement strand
TACAATGGCCAATTCCATTGAAAACGAACGATCCCGGCGATATTCAAACCTACGGCTACCAGGATGAGATCCTTCTCATGCAGGAAATCACGCCGCCGGCTAAGATCGAGATCTCGCCGGTAAAGCTGTCCGTGGAAGCGAATTGGCTCGTCTGCGAGAAAATTTGCATTCCCGGAAGCGCGAATGTCGAGATCGAGCTGCCAAAAGCCCCCTCCGCCGGAGCGGCTTCGGCCGCCGGGTCGACAACCGCCGAGCCGAAAAACACTAACCTATTCGCGCGCTATCGCCGTTTACTTCCGCAAAATTTTCCTGATGCCAAAACGGCGGCGGCGAGTTGGAGCCGGACGGGTTCCGATCTTCGCCTCAAAATCGTGAACGACGACCTGGCGAATTATCCAACCGTCGATTTTTACCCGCTGCCGCAAGGCGACACCGTTGTCGGTCATCCCGGCGTCGAATCGCGCAAAGGCAACGAGATTGCGATTCAAATTCCCGTGGAATCGCCGGACAAGAATCTGACTGCAATGCCCGGATTGATTGTCTTTTCGAAATTTCCGAACGGCAACGACCGCGCGGCCTGGCAACTTGGAACTGCGGCAATCGCTAGGACGAAGGCCGCCGCCCAACCTTCGCGTGGAATTTTGACTTTTCTGTTCCTCGGTTTTATCGGCGGATTCATTTTGAATCTGATGCCGTGCGTTCTGCCGGTGATCTCGCTCAAAATCTTCGGGTTCATTCAGCAAGCCGGGCAAAGCCGGCAGAAAATCTTCCAGAGCGGTCTCGCTTTCACTGCGGGAATTTTCGCGTGGTTCATCGCGCTCGCGCTCCTGCTGATCGCGCTCAAAGCAGGCGGTCGCGACGTAACCTGGGGCGGGTTCCAATTTACGAACGCTTACTTTGTTCTCGGTCTGAGCGTGATCGTTCTTGTGTTCGCGCTCAATCTCTTTGGCGTTTTCGAAATTTCGCTCCCCCAAAGCATGACTCGCGGTTTACTTGCGAACTCAGACCGCAAAGACAATCTCGGTTCATTTTTCCAAGGCGTGTTCGCAACCGTGCTGGCAACGCCGTGCACCGCGCCATTTCTCGGGACCGCGCTCGGCTTCGCATTTACTCAATCTTCGCCGGTCATCTTCTCGATGTTCGTCGCGATCGCCGCCGGCATGAGCGCGCCTTATTTTTTGCTCAGCGCGCAACCGGCCTGGCTTCGATTTCTTCCGCAACCCGGCCCGTGGATGCTGAATGTAAAACAGTTCATGGGATTTTTGCTCCTTGCGACACTACTCTTTCTTCTTTACGTGCTCGGCGCCCAACGCGGACTCGACGGCGCGATTTGGGCGAGCTGCTTTTTGCTCATCGTCGCGATCGCCTGTTGGATGAAAGGCGCGTTCATCGTGCCGGCAACATCCGCAGCTAGACGCACTTTGGTTCTGTTGCTCATGCTCCTGCTCTTGCTCTTCAGCGGCGCTTATTTTATCGGAGACAAATTTCGTGCTTCGGAGATCGACATCGCGGCCTCAAACGCGCCGGGCGATTGGCAACCGTTCACTCCCGAGCGTTTGCAAACTGAGCGCGACCAAGGCCACGCCGTGTTTGTCGATTTTACCGCGGCTTGGTGTCTCACCTGCAAATTCAATGAGAAGACGGTGCTCGAGAACAGTGCCGTTCGCGAGGCATTCCAGCGCCACGGCGTCGTAAAATTGAAAGCTGATTGGACCAACGGCGACCCGGTCATTACCAAATTGCTTCAACAATTTGGCCGGCCGGGTGTCCCATTATATGTGCTTTATCCGGGCAAATCGGAAGAGCCGATTGTGTTTCCGGAATTGCTCACCAAAAGTATTCTTCTCAACAAACTTGAAGCCATTTCAACAACAGTTGCTTCACAATAAACTTATGAAAACAAAACTACTCCTCACCGCAATTACCGCATTCATCGGCAGCGCGCTTTACGCCACCGATGTTCCACCGGTCGGCAGCGCCGCGCCCGACTTTTCCGTTCCGGACGCCAACGGCAAAACGCAGTCGCTTTCGCAATACAAAGGCAAATACGTCGTGCTCGAGTGGTTCAATCCGGAATGCCCATTCGTGAAAAAACATTACGGCAGCGACAACATGCAAAAGCTGCAAGCGGAATACACCGGCAAAGGCGTCGTCTGGCTGACGATCGATTCCAACGCGCCCGGAACCGAGGGCAACATTACGCCCGATCAGGCGCAGAAAATCATGGCCTCCTGGAAAACAAAGCAGACTGCGCTGCTGCTCGATCCCGAAAGCAAAGTCGCCAAACTTTACGGCGCGAAAAACACGCCCAACATGGTCGTGATCAATCCCGAAGGTAAAATCGTTTACGAAGGCGCGATCGACAGCAAAGCCACGCCAAATCCCGCGGACATTCCGAGTTCGACCAACTACGTCA
>JALYKJ010000130.1 GCA_030774845.1 Verrucomicrobiota bacterium | reverse complement strand
ATCGATGACGGCGCGGGCGTCGCGGTTTCAATGGAAGCGGCAAACCTGATCCAGAAACTTCACTTGAAGCCGAAGCGCACGATTCGCGTGATCGCATGGATGAACGAAGAAAACGGAACCGCCGGTTCAAAGCAGTACGCCAAAGATCATGAGAAGTTTGGGCGAACCATTTCGCGACGATGGAGACGGATGGCGGCGCCGGTCATCCGATCGGCTTGAACATCAAGGCGAAGCCGGAGGTAAAGGCGATGCTGAAACCTGTCGCCGCGATTTTGCAGGAATCTGGTGCGGGCATGCTAGCTTTGGCCGAGCATGCCGGCGCCGACATTGAGCCGATGGAGAAAGCAGGCGTGCCCGCGTTCGCACCGATCCAGGACAGCAGGTTCTATTTCAATTATCACCACACGCCCGCCGACACGCTGGACAAAATCGTGCCGAAAGAACTGGCGGAAAATTCCGCGGTCGTCGCGGTGTTCGCCTACGCAATGGCGAACGCCGACCGGACGCCGCAGCGCGGCGTCCCTACCGTGAAGGCAAGATCGACATCGTCACATTCCGGTTCGTTTGGTAAACGTGAAGTGTGAATCTGGAGACGATCAACGCGATTGCGCAGTTGGTCGCGGCGCTTGGCGTCATCGCGTCGTTGTTTTATCTGGCAGCGCAGATCCGACAGAACACGCGGTCGATGCGCGCGGTGGTGGTTGATTCGCTTGCCAATTCGATTGCGGATGTGATCCGCCCAATGGCCGAGGACCGGGACCTAATGCGCGCATTCCATGATGTTGCCGAAAACTGGCATGGCGCGACCGAGGACGATCGGATGCGGGCGCTGCCTTTGTTGTTTTCCACGTTCAAGCTGTTTGAGAACGCATGGTTCCAGCAACGCCAGGGGACGCTCGATCCACAGCAATGGCAGGGTTGGGATGCTTATATTCGGATGTACTATCATCGCCCCGGTGTGAAAGATTGGTGGCGACTGCGAAGAGCTGCGTTTGCTCCCGGGTTCGGTAATTACGTCGAGAACAGCGAACCAATCAGCGAGCTTCCTTCCGTCGCTGAACTTATTCGCGACAAACCGTGATCGCATGGAAGGAGCTTTTCCAAATCGCGCCGAAGCCGGCCGAGTGCTTGCTCAAAAGCTGACACAGTACGCCGGGCGCGAGGATGTGATCGTGCTTGGTTTGCCGCGAGGCGGTGTGCCGGTGGCTTACGAAGTGGCACAAGCACTTCGGGTTCCGCTCGATGTTTTCATTGTTCGCAAACTTGGCGTGCCGGGTTTTGAAGAGCTTGCTGTCGGCGCGATCGCTTCCGGGGGCGTGCGCGTGTTGAATGAAGACGTCGCGGGGGCATTGCCGAACGCCGACGAAATAATCGAATCTGTGACCGCGAAAGAAACGGCCGAGTTGCAGCGACGCGAACAAAGTTATCGCGATGGAAGGCCGGCGCCTGAACTGCGAAGCAAAACGGTCATTCTGGTCGATGACGGTTTGGCCACGGGCGCGACCATGCGAGCGGCCGTCAAGGCATTGCGGCAACGTGGCGCGACGAAGATCGTTGTCGCGGTCCCGGTCGGCCCGCCCGACACGTGCCGTGAGTTCGAGGACGAAGCCGATGAAGTTATCTGCGCGAGCGCTCCGGAGTTTTTCCAGGCGGTCGGCCAGTATTACGAAGACTTTTCGCAAACCAGCGACGAAGAAGTACGCGAACTGTTAGCGAAGGCCGCACAGAAAAATGACGAACCTGCGTCATGAACGCAGTGCGGATTCCGGCCGGCCGCGCAACGCTCGACGGCGATCTGACGATTGTTCGCCACGGCGAATCCGTCCGGCGGCGGATCGGTCAAGCGAAAGCGCTGATTCTCTTTGTGCACGGCAGCGGCAGCAGCCGGCATAGTCCGCGGAATCAATTCGTCGGCCGCACCTTGAACCAAGCTGGACTAAGCACGCTCCTCTTCGATTTGCTGACGCCGGAAGAAGAATCGGTCGATCTTTACACACGCGAGCACCGCTTCAACATCAACTTGCTGGCGGAGCGGCTGGTCCACGCGACGAAATGGGCGAAGCAGCAAAAGAAAACGCAGGATTTGCGGAACGGTTATTTCGGATCGAGCACTGGCGGTGGCGCTGCCCTGGTCGCGGCGGCAGAATTGCCGGATGAAATCGGCGCGGTTGTCTCGCGTGGCGGTCGACCAGATTTAGCCGGTGATGCCTTGGCGAAAGTGAAAGCGCCGACGCTTCTTATCGTTGGCGGCGAAGATCGTGTCGTGATCGAGCTGAACGAGCAGGCGCGTGCGCAGATGAAATGCGAGTGCAAGATCGACATCGTGCCGGGCGCGACTCATTTGTTCGAAGAACCGGGCGCGCTTGAAAAAGTTGCAAAGCTTGCGAGCGATTGGTTTCTCAATCACATCGATCGCATCTAATTGCGCGGTCGAAATTGATCCGTTATTCCGGCGATGCTTCAGGAGCGGCGGGAGAAACGCGTCCTGGTCGTTGTCGATTTTGAAACCAACGTTGGCGCCGTTCCTCCATCTGTTTCAACCGCTGCTGCTGTTCCGGCGTGAGATTCGGCGCGATCTCGCGGTGCGCTTCAGCAATCGTTTCGCGCACGCGACGACCGGTGTCGCCTCGAATTTCTTCGAGCTGTGCGCCCGTTTTTTCAACGATCGGTGAAATTTTGGCCATTTGCTCGTCAGTCAAGCGAAGCTGCCATTGTAAACGGTTCTTCATCGCCTGAGCGACCAAACCGTGACGATGCGGACCGAAAAAGAAGCGATGCGCCGTGGCCGCGCTCACGAACACGCCAGTGGCGCCGCCGGCCAGAAAAACGAGCACGAAACCGGCGATCAATTTCCATTTCAGCGCGCTATTCATGGCCCAACTTCATCTTGAATGACTGAATCGGCGATGGCGAACTCGTTACCGGACGCCGCAATCGCGTCACCATTCCGGTTAAACTCGAGATAGGCGCCGGCAGTCGCGAAAACGATCACGGCAGCGGCGGCGAACGCGACACGGCGCAAGAC
>JALYKJ010000129.1 GCA_030774845.1 Verrucomicrobiota bacterium | reverse complement strand
GCACTGGTAACGGCAACGGGCAGGACGGTAGCCCCCATTCCTTCCAGGAAATGAAGTCGCGGCTGCACCGCGCCCTGATTAATCGCATGGACTTGACCAAGCTGGGAGCGCTGGCGCCGGATCAGGTACACGCCGAGGTTTCGCGTTTGGCGGAGACCGTGTTGGCCCAGGAAGCCATGCCGCTCTCCACTGTCGAACGCGACCGCTTGGTTAACGACGTTCAGCATGAGCTTTTTGGGCTTGGGCCGCTGGAGCCTTTGCTTGGCGACCCAACGATCTCCGACATTCTGGTGAACTCCCACGGCACCATCTACGTGGAGCGGCGCGGCAAACTCGAAGCCACCAACGTTGCTTTCAAAGACGACGAACACTTGATGCGTGTGATTGAACGCATCGTTTCGTCCGTCGGCCGGCGCATTGATGAGTCGTCGCCGATGGTCGATGCGCGCCTGCGCGATGGCTCGCGCGTTAACGCGATCATTCCGCCGCTCGCGATCGATGGTCCGGTGCTTTCCATTCGCCGTTTCGGCGCCGAACCCTTGCGAATGAACTCGCTGATTGAAAACAAAGGGTTGACCAAAGACATCGCTGACATGCTTGAGATGTGCGTCAACGCGCGGCTCAACGTGTTGATTTCCGGAGGGACCGGAGCAGGGAAGACGACCCTGCTGAATGCGTTGTCGGCTTATATTCCGGAAGATGAGCGAATCGTTACGATCGAAGATTCAGCCGAGTTGCAACTGCAACAGCCGCACGTGGTCCGGCTCGAAACTCGCCCGCCAAACATCGAAGGCAAGGGCGAAGTGTCGCAGCGCGATCTGGTGCGTAACGCTTTGCGCATGCGCCCCGATCGCATTGTCATTGGCGAGGTCCGCGGCGGCGAAGCAATCGACATGTTGCAGGCGATGAACACCGGCCACGACGGAAGTTTGACAACAATTCACGCGAACACTCCACGCGATGCCCTCGCACGCCTGGAGACGATGATCCAGATGACCGGCATGCGGCTCTCCGATCGCGCGATGCGTCAACAGATCGCGGCCGCAATAAATCTTGTCGTGCAGGTGGCGCGGTTGTCCGATGGCACCCGGCGCGTCACCGCGATTTCCGAGATCACCGGAATGGAAGGCGAGACCATAACGATGCAGGAAATTTTCCTGTACGAACGCACCGGCGTCGACTCCCAGGGACAGGTTATCGGTCGCTTCCGTCCCACCGGCATACGCCCGCGCTTTGCTGAACGACTTAAGGCCTGCGGACTGCAAATGCCGCGAGTTTTCTTCGAGGACATGTGAAATTTGGAGTGCGCTGACCTGTCAGCGCTTTGGCCGGTTGTGACCTGTCACGACCAGGATTTCCTGACTTGATAAGGCGATGCTTATATCCTTCTTAGTGTTCTTGTTCGCTCTCTTCCTGGTGCTGGGCGCTTATCTGCTGGCCACGCACGGAACGGATGCCAAGCGCGCGCGTCTGCGACAGCGGCTCTCGGACGCTTTGCTGCATTCGGCACATGCGGAAGACATGGAAGTTGTATTAGCGCGCAATGAACTGATGAGCGAGATCCCCTGGATAAATCGTTCGCTGATTCGCGTTCAGGCTGCTTTGCAGTTGAAACGGATGCTGGACCAGGCAGATCTGCACATCACACCGTCGCGCCTCGTCATGTTCTCGGCAATGGCGGGAATGTTGGCGGCGCTGGCCGCGTCAGTTGTCAGCGTTTCCATTCTCTTGATGATTGCTGCGGGCATCCTGGCTGCGGCGGTGCCGTTCGTTCATGTTTGGTGGAAACGCAAAAAGCGTTTCGACGCATTTTTAGAACATCTGCCCGACGCACTCGATCTGATGAGCCGAGCACTAAGCGCCGGCCATGCATTCTCGGAGGCGATGCACATGGTTTCGGCCGAGATGCCGGAACCGATAGCCACGGAGTTTCGCAAAACCTACGAAGAACAAAACCTCGGCCTGTCGCTCAAACTAGCTTTGGAAAACCTGACGCAGCGAATTCCACTTTTGGATTTGCGTATGTGCGTGACGGCCGTGTTGATTCAGCGGGAAACGGGCGGCAACCTCGCGGAGATTCTGGAAAAGGTCGCTTACACGATTCGCGAACGTTTTCGCATCATGGGCGACTTGAAAACTTTGACGACCAGCTCGCGCATGTCGGCATGGCTGCTGTGCGGTTTGCCGATCTTCGTGACGATCGTTATCACATTTATGAACCCGGATTACATGAACGTGCTTTGGCGAGACCCAAGGGGTCACTACCTGATTGCGACCGCAATGTTTCTTCAGGTCACCGGCATGCTGATTGTCAGAAAGATTCTGCAGATCAAAATTTGAAATTTATGAACCGTTTAGAGGCGGGCAGTGCCCGCCG
>JALYKJ010000128.1 GCA_030774845.1 Verrucomicrobiota bacterium | reverse complement strand
GAACTGCGACATTTTGATTCGAGTAACGCAAATTTTACCTCAACTTTAAAGTTGCGAGCCCGAGCAGAGCGAAAATTCCGGACAAAATCCAAAACCGCACGATCACTGTATTTTCTTTCCAACCCACGAGTTCGAAATGGTGATGGAGCGGCGACATTGCGAAAATGCGTTTGCCGGTCAGTTTGAAACTCAGGACTTGGAGAATGACCGAAACGGCTTCGATCACAAAGACGCCGCCCACCACCACAAGGAGTAGTTCCTGTTTGCAACAGATCGCCACGACGCCGATCAACCCACCGAGGGCGAGCGACCCGGTGTCGCCCATGAAAACTTTCGCGGGGTGACAATTAAACCAAAGAAAGCCGAAACCGGCGCCAGCGAGCGCGGCGCAAACGATGGTCAGCTCGCCGGTAAAAGGATAAAACGGGACCTGCAAATATTCCGCGATCCGAAAATTTCCAGCCGCATAAGAGAGCAGCGCATAAGCGAAGGCGACCGTAACGGTGCAGCCAATGGCGAGCCCATCTAATCCGTCGGTCAAGTTGACCGCATTCGACGACCCGACAATCACGAGCGCGAAAAACAGGATCGTGAACCATCCCATGTTCGTGACCACAGGCGATTTGAAGAACGGCACGTAAAGCGAGCGCGCCTGCACTTCCAGAAGAGGGCTCGTCAAAAAGACTGCCGTGATAATCAGAGCGAGGGCGATTTGGAAAAGAAGTTTGATCCGGCCGCTGACACCGGCTGATTTCTTCTTGGTTACTTTCAAATAATCGTCAGCGAAACCGAGAGCGCCCAGGTAAAGCATGCTAAAGAGCGCGAGCCAGACGAAGCGATTGTCCGGACGCGCCCAAAGAAAACTGGAAATGAAAACGGCGCCGATAATCAGGACGCCACCCATCGTCGGCGTTCCTTGTTTGCCGCCGTGCAGTTCGGCCAAACGATGAACTTCTTCCGCGGCCCGAATCGGTTGGCCAAGCTTGAGCGCCGTTAAGATTCGGATGACGAAATTTCCCAAAAGGAGTGACACTACGAACGCGGTGATCGCGGCAGCGACTGCGCGAAACGTGACGTAAAAGAAAACGTTGAATCCACCGATCTGATCGCTGAGCCGGTGAAGATAGTACATCATACGCGCGCTCTTTCTTGCGAACTCTGCTTCGCGAATGCTTCAATCACATTTTCGGTGCGAGCGAGCCGACTGCCTTTGATCAAGACGAGATCACCGGGCGCGGCGATGTTCAGCAGCAACTCGGCCGCTTCCGATGTCGATCCAACCGCCTGACTTTCTTCGAGTCCGGCTTTTTCGGCCGCGCGTGCGATGACTGCGCCCATTTCGCCGATGCCAATCAGTTGATCGATGCCGAACGCAGCGGCTGCTTCTCCGACTTCTTCATGGCCACGCTTCGTTTCTTCCCCTAACTCTCGCATTTCACCGAGCACGGCGATTCTTTTTCCGTCCATGTCCAACTCGACCAGCGTTTGCAGCGCCGCTTTCATCGAATCAGGATTCGCGTTGTAGCTGTCGTCGAGAAACTGGACGCCGTTGATCTCTTTGATCTGTAAACGCGCCTTGGTGAGCGGAGCGCTAGCGAGACCGGCTGCCGCTTCTTCGAGAGAAAGGCCGAACGCGCGCCCGGCCGCGACGGCGAGCAGCGCGTTTTGCACCATATGTATTCCGGGAACGGGCAATTGCGCACGACACTGATGCGCTCCTTCCAAAATTGTGAATTCCGACCCATCCGCGCTTTGTTGAATGTCGATCGCGCGAATACTTCCGTCTTTTGTTCCGGCGAAAATCACGCGTGCGCCGGTACGCCCGGCAATGTCTGTGCTGAAAAGATCGTCTGCATTCAAGATCACGGTTCCTTCAGCGCCGACAGCTTCAGCCAGCGCGCCTTTTTCCTTCGCGATCGCCTCCCGCGTTCCCATGAACTCGATATGAGCAACGCCGACATTGGTGATGATGGCGGCGTCAGGCGCCGCGATTTTCGCGAGTGGTGCGACTTCGCCCGGATGATTCATTCCAATTTCCCAGACCGCAATTTCATCCTGCGATGTCGCTTCCAGAATTGTGCGCGGCAATCCGACGTGATTGTTGAAGTTGCCTTGCGTTTTGGCGACGCGGAATTTCCGGCCGAGAACAGATGCGGCGAAATCTTTCGTGCTCGTCTTTCCATTACTGCCGGTGATGGCGAGAACTTTGATGGAAAGCGATTTCCGATAATTCGCGGCGAGTTTTTGATAGGCGAGCAACGTGTCCTGGCCGCGAATGACGGCGAACTTGGTCGGAACCTTTCCTTTCCAGTTAAGATCGACAATAGCGCCAGCGGCGCCGGCCTTTGCCGTCGCTTCGACAAATTTGTGACCATCGAAATTTTCACCGAGCAATGCCACGAAAAGCTCGCCCTTTTTAATGGTTCGTGAATCGGTGCTGATTCTTTCGATCGAAATTTTTCCGTCGCCTTGTTCGAGTTTGGCGCCGGAAAGCTCAGCAATTTGTAAGATCGACAATGGATTCATTTAAACTCTACCGGATGATCTTCGAGCGCCCGCCGCGCCGCTTGAATGTCCTCAAATGGCACGGTGTGATCGGAGAACTCCTGGTAATTTTCGTGACCTTTGCCCGCGATCAAGACGATGTGACGCGGTTGCGCGATTTCGATTGCGCGCGAGATCGCCTGCGCGCGGTCGGTAATTTTTTCAAAGTGGTTGCCGCGAAATCCTTTTTCGATTTCGGCGACGATCTTATCCGGATCTTCTTTTCGCGGATTATCGGAGGTGATGATGCT